>JAGPHI010000074.1 GCA_018055565.1 Oscillospiraceae bacterium
ACCCAGCGGGCGGCCTTCTAAAAGCAGCATAGAAGGATTTTCTATCGGTTTTAGGCCTGTTGCCGTCATATCAAACATGCCAATCTCATTGGTGGAACCATAACGGTTTTTGGCTGCGCGCAAAACACGGTACGGCAGCGTTTTATCGCCTTCAAAATACAATACGGTATCCACCATATGCTCCATCACCTTCGGCCCAGCAATGGCGCCATCTTTATTCACATGCCCTACAATAAATGTTGGTATTTCGTAAGTTTTTGCAGTTGTAATTAGGTGCGCGGTGCATTCCTTCACTTGCGACACGCTGCCTGCGGATGAGGTAATATCTGTACAGTGCATGGTTTGTATTGAATCGATCACCACAAGGCCAGGCTTTGTTTGCGCAATTAAATCGCAAATAGAGCCGATATCCGTTTCAGCCGCAAGCGTAATGGTGTCCTCGCGCACTTTTAAGCGCGTGGCGCGCAGTTTAATCTGCCGCGTGGATTCCTCACCAGTAATATATAAAACCGATATTTCCTCGGAAATACCGCCGCAAATCTGCAAAAGCAAGGTGGATTTGCCTGCACCGGGCTCGCCCCCAAGCAGAACAACACTGCCCAGCACAATGCCGCCGCCCAATACACGATCCAGCTCGCCAATGCCTGTGATAATCCGGCTGCGTTCCTCAGTGGTGGATATTTCGCTTAGTTTTTTTGCGCTCACAAGGGCATTTCCGCTGCCGAGGCGCGATGTGCTGGGCGCAGCTTTCACCTTTGTGTCGCGTACCACGTCTTCCTGCATAGTGTTCCATTCGCGGCATGACGGGCATTGCCCTAACCAGCGCAGGCTGGTTTCTCCGCATTCGGTGCAAACATATATGGTTTTTACTTTATCCTTCAATGGCTTTCCCTCTCGTTTTTCGCAAACTTTGTTATCATTATTATACGCTCTATATTAAAAAACGGCAAGAGCCGAAGCCCTTGCCGTTTTTGCATATTTGCCATTACAGAAAGTGTTACTAAAACGGCATATTGGTATCGTTTTAATAAACAGACTTTAAAAATTCTTGCAAGCGAGGATTTTGCGGGTTTTCATAGATTGCCTCGGGCGTGTTTTCTTCTAATATTTTGCCCTCATCCATGAAAATTACTTTTGTGGAACATTCGCGCGCAAAGCGCATATCGTGCGTTACAATCAGCATGGTAATTTTTTGCTCCACCAGCTTTTTAATGGTGTTGATTACCTCGCTGGTGGTTTCGGGGTCTAGCGCGCTGGTTGGCTCGTCAAAAAGCATAATCTGCGGCTGCATGGCAAGCGCACGCGCAATAGCCACGCGCTGCTTTTGCCCACCAGAAAGCTGCGATGGATAGCTATCGGCTTTTGTAGAAAGCCCCACTACCTCTAAAAGCGCCCGCGCAGTCGCCTGTGCCTCGCTTTTGCTTTTTTTAAGCACTTCGATGGGCGCCATCGTGATATTTTCAAGGCACGTCAGATGCGCAAACAAATTGAAATGCTGAAACACCATCCCTGTTTGTGTGCATATGCGGCGGATTTCTTTTTCCGGCGGATAAACGGCAGCGCCGTTTACGGTGTCTACCAATACATTGCCGCCAATGGTGATTTTGCCGCGGGTAACGCGTTCCAAATTATTGATGCATCGTAAAAGCGTGCTTTTACCGCTGCCAGAGGAGCCGATAATTGCCACGGCCTCCCCTGCTTTTACCTCCAGCGAAACATTATCCAGTGCTGTAAAGCTGCCAAATGTTTTGCTAAGGCCGCTAATCTCTAAAATACTCATGCAAAATTACCTTTCCAAATTGCTTTATGCAAAGCATTATGCCTCTTTGCGTTCATGCCGCGAATAGCGTTTTTCCAGCTTTTGCGATAAAACGGTTAAAACGAACGTAAACGCAAGATACAAGATTGCCGCCACAAAAAAGGCGCTGGGGTTTACATCGCGGTTATTTGCGTCTTTAGACGCTTTTAAAAGCTCTGCCACACCGATAGAGGCCGCAAGCGCGGTATCCTTAACCAATGTGATTACCTCGTTTGAAACAGGCGGCATAATGCGTGCAATTGCCTGCGGTATAATGATAATGCGCATTGTTTGCCATTTTGAAAGGCCCAATGTGCGCGCAGCCTCATGCTGCCCACCATCGATGGACTGGATGCCCGCGCGATAAATTTCGGCAAAATAGGCCGCATAGTTTAGCACAAAGGTAACAATGGCCGCCGTAAAATGCGGCATGCGAAAGGCTGGGCCAAATAAAATCGGCAGGCCATAGCACACAAAAAACAGCTGCAACAAAAGCGGCGTGCCCCTAAAAATCCACACGTAGGTTTTCGATAAAAAGCGCAGTGGCCAAAAGCGCGACATGGCCGCAAAGGCAAATGGCAAGCCCAGTGGCAAAGAAAAAATCAGCGTGAGAAAAAAGAGCTTTAAGGTTTCCCATGCGCCACTTAAAAGCGAAGGCAGAATGGCGCTGATGTATTCCATATCCATCATTACGGCTTTACCACGATATCCGCGCCAAACCATTTTTCGCTAATGGCTTTGGCTTTGCCGTTTTCGATTAAAGTATTCATAGCGGTGTTGATGGCGTCTGTAAGCTCTTTATCGCCTTTGCGTAAGCCAACTGCATATAAATCGTCGCCAAAATCCACCGGAGATACTGTGTATGGATTGCCCATTTTTGCGTTTTTATAGCTGCCAAACACTTCGTCGATAATCATACAATCAAGCCGCCCGGCTTTCATGTCTAAAATTACTTCATCATAGGTGGGATACTCGGTGATTTTATCCTTTAGTTCGGGATAGTTTTCATCCGCCATAACCACTTCCAGCGCGGCAGAGCCTGCTTGAATGCCGATATTGTAATCTTTCAGCGCTTTTTTATCGCTAATGGTAACGCCTGTGTTTGTCATTACAATAATTTTGTTATTTAGATACGCCTGTGTTAAGCTCATGCTTTTTTGGCGCTCTTCGGTAATGGACATGCCATTCCACACGCAATCGATATTGCCGGAAGCCAGTTCCATTTCCTTTGCGTTCCAGTCAATGGTTTTAAAGTTTGCTTTCACGCCCAAGATTGCGCAAACCTCGTTTGCTAAATCAATATCAAAGCCCACCAAGTCGCCATTGGCTTCACGAAAGCCCATCGGTGCAAAGGTGTCGTCAAGGCCAATCACCAATTGCCCGTTTTTTTGAATGTCTTTCACATTGGTTGCATAGGTTTTTGCTCCGCAAGAAGTAAAGACGGAAACCGCCATCAGTGCGCATGCCGCAAGTGTAATTATCTTTTTCATGTAAATGCCTCCTCATATTTGCCGTTTGGATTTGACTATAGTATAGCACGATACTTTGCTATAGTAAAGTGCTAAATTAGTAAATTACCAATCTTTGTATATCTCGACAAAAATGAGAAGCATTTAAAATGCAAAACTATAATAATCCACCTGAAACGCAATCGTAAATCCGCATTTTTGGTAAAGATGAAAAGCGGCAGGGTTATCCGAATCCACATCCAGCACCAGCTTTTCTTTTTGCGCAAGGCCAAGGCGCAATGCATGCTGCACAAGCGCCTTGCCATATCCCCTGCCGCGATATATTTCCCTAACCACTACACCATATAAAAAAGCATCGGTTTCGATATTGATATTAAACGCGCCCACCACATCTGCGCCATCATATAAAAGATAGCCGTGCCGCGTGGGCGATTCGAGCACTGTTTGCATAAAGTTCTCGTTTTCTTCTTCGTTTGGGAACGCCTCGTTTTCTAATTGCGCAAAAATGTCGATATTCTCATGCGTAACGGGTTGTATAGCTAGAGCACTCGCGTTTATTGCGCCATTGCCCATGTGCTCCATGCGATATTCCGAGCGTTCTAAAACGGGGTTTGCGATGCTTTGTAGCGTGGCTGTACCTGTTTTGCTTTTTGTTTCTATCGCAAACAAAATTTTGTGGATATTTGCCGCAAGTAGGTCTTGTTGTGCGGCACGTAAAAGCGCAGTAAAATAGCCCTTGCGCCGTGCATCGGGGCACGTGAAAGCCACAATTTCGGCCACATCGCTGCTGGGCATAAATGTAGTAAGAAACGCTTGCAGCGTGCCATTTTCATAATAGCGGTAAAAGCAAGGCAATGTCGTGTCAAAATTAATCTCATTCGACAAAAACGCTTCGTTTTCTAATCCCTCCGCTGCCAGTGATAAAGCCTCTGCGGCACGTATTTGTGCGATTTCTTCTTCGGTTAGTGTGGCGCTTTTCATGATGTTCATTGTTTTTACTCCTTGCGCAAAGCATAATAGTGTAACTATAATAACACAAACGCGCACAAAATGCATTGTGCGCGTTTGTAAAAAAACCAAAAAATCGCTTATTGGGGATTGTTTATATAACCAGTTTGGACATGACCCATGCTTCTAGCTTGGGGCATGCTGGTGACGGCGTATCGCTTGGTCACACCATGCAATTACAGCGAAACCTTATGGTATACCTTTTTGCCTTTTTTAATCACGATGCCGCTTGTAAGCTGTTCTGCACACACAAATGCGTTTGCGTCGTCCACCTTTTCGCCGTCCACGGATATGCCGCCCTGTGCTACAAGGCGCCTTGCCTCGCCTTTGCTGGGTGCAAGGCCGGCCGATACAAGCAAATCCAAAACGCTTATTTTGCCATCTGTGATTTGCTCTGCGGCCAAAACAGTGGCGGGCATATGCTCGGCATCCATCTCACCAGAGAAAAGGTTTTTGGCAGTTGCCAGCGCTTTGTCTGCTTCGTCCTTGCAATGAACAAGGCTGGTAAGCTCATAAGCAAGGCGCTCTTTTGCTGCGTTGATGGCAGGGCCGCTGGTCATGTCGATGCTGTCGATTTCTGCAAGCGGCACATCAGTTAAAAGCTTTAAGCAATTTTGCACCTCTGCGTCATCAATATTGCGCCAATATTGAAAGAAATCGTACGGAGTGGTTTTCTCGGGGTCAAGCCAAACGGCGCCCTTTTCGGTTTTGCCCATTTTTTTGCCTTCTTTTGTGGTAAGAAGCGTGAAGGTAAGGCCGTACACATCCGCCTGATCGCAGCGGCGGTTTAGCTCTACACCGCCGATAATGTTACTCCATTGGTCGTTGCCGCCAAACTGCATTTTGCAATTATATTCGCGGCGCAAACGCAAAAAGTCATAGCTTTGCATTAGCATATAGTTAAACTCGATAAACGAAAGCCCTTTTTCAAGGCGCGTTTTAAAGCATTCTGCACTCAGCATTTTATTTACAGAGAAATGCACGCCAATTTCGCGCAGAAACTCAAGATAATTTAACTGTAAAAGCCAATCGGCATTATTGACAATCAGCGCTTTTCCCTCGCCAAAATCGATAAATTTGCTCATTTGCTTTTTAAATTCATCGGCGTTGTGCTGGATTTGCTCTTGCGTCAACATTTTACGCATATCGGTTTTGCCTGTAGGGTCACCCACCATAGTGGTGCCGCCGCCTAAAAGCACAATGGGGCGATGCCCCGCTTTTTGCATATGCCGCATAATAATTAGCTGCATAAAATGGCCCACATGCAGGCTATCGGCGGTGGGGTCAAAGCCCGTATAAAACGTGATTTTCTCCTTGCCTAAAAGCGCTTGAATGGCAGCCTCGTCGGTAGCTTGTGCCACAAGCCCGCGCGATTTGAATAAATCGAATACATTTTCCATCTTCAACATTCCTTTCTTTGATAGCGGCAAAAGATGTTTTTGCACAAAAGCATACAAAAAGCCCTCTGCCAAAAATTAATTTGGCAGAGGGCGAAAAATCCGCGGTACCACCTCTGTTTACCGTTTTCTCACAAAAACGGCCTCTCGGGTGCTGCTGTATATACGGCAATA
>JAGPHI010000075.1 GCA_018055565.1 Oscillospiraceae bacterium
TTCTACGGCTTCACCCTCTATTTTTGCCTCCATTTCATCCACAACCTTGCCCAGTGTGGTTTGGCAGCGAATGGTAATTTTATCATCAAATAAAATGCGCAGCGGGTTTTTTAATCGCTCGGTGATGATAAGGCTTGCGCGCTCAATAGACGATACAAAATCGCGCACATCCAAAACAACCTTTGTTTTGAAGCCCTCGGGGATTACGCGCTTGTAGTCCAAAAACTCGCCCTCTATTAAGCGGCTGATAATGGTATAATCGCCCGCAGTAAACACAATAAAACGGCGATTTGCCGAAATAATTACGTCTAAAGTGTCATCGGTTAACAGCTTTGATACCTCGCTAAGGGTTTTTGCGGGAATGATGATATCAATTTCTTTTTGCGCGGGATTTGCCTTTTCAATAATGGCAAGGCGGTACCCGTCCAGCGCTACTACCGTCAGCTTATCCTTTTCGATGGAAAATAATTCGCCTGTATGGGCAGGCTTTTTATCGTCTTGCGAAACAGAAAAAAGCGTGGTTTCAATCATTTCTTTTAAAACGGCTGCGTTTATCTTCAGCGTTTCGTCTGCGCCGGGCGCCGGCATCGCGGGATAATCCTCGGCGTTCATGCCCATGATATCAAATTCAGTAATGCCGCCGCGGATGCTGGTTGCATTGTTTTCGTTGGAAGTAATTTCCACTTCCGTTGAATTAAGCCCGCGCACCATATCGCCCAAAAGCTTTGCCGAAAGCACAACCTCGCCCGGCTCCAGCACATTGGCTTCCAGTGTTGTGGTAATGCCCATTTCAAGGTCATACCCCGTTAGCGTAATGGCAAAGCCATCGGCTTTCATGTGGATGCCCTCTAGTACAGGCACGGCCGAGCGCATCGTTACGGCTTTGGATACACCCGCTATAGCATTTGTGAGCGTTTGTCTGTTGCAAATGATTTTCATGTGAACACTCCGTTTCTTTAAAAAAATGATGCAAAACAAAATATAAGAATAGTAGTAGTAGTAGGGGCTGTTGAAATGTTGAATCAGCAGATAGACGCGCACAGCGCTTATTCAAAACCAAGAATGTGTTTGCAGGCAAAGTCGTTTAAAAAATGTTTAAAAGGTGCACATCGCAAAAACTTTCCACATTTCGGTTTAAAAAGCATGTTGAATGTTGAAACAATTGTGGAAAATTAGGTGCGCACATTTTTGATAATATCCTCGATGGTTTCACGCATGCGCTTGTCCGTTTCGAGCTTGCGGCCTACCTCGCTAAGCGAGTATACCACCGTGGAATGGTCGCGATTGCCAAATTCGCTGCCGATTTCCTCCATGCTCATGCCTGTAATCTCACGCACCACGTACATGCTGGTTTTGCGCGCGTTAGAAATGGCGGCATTTCGCTTACGCCCGCGGATATCAGCCGCGGTAACGCCATACGTGCGCGCCACCTCGCTAACAATTTTTTCAATGGTAACGGGCACGGGCTGCGATTCGTTTAATATGTCTTTAATGGCATTTTGCGCCGCACCAATCACGGGCTGAATGCCCTCTAAAAGGCGATACGCATTCATCTTTTTAACAGCGCCTTCTAATTGGCGGATATTATTTTTTAAGCGGTTTGCAATATATTCGGCCACATCGTCGGGCATTTCCATGTTCAGCAGATTGGCCTTGCGGCGGATGATGGCAACGCGCGTTTCAAAATCGGGCGGCTGGATATCTGCGGTAAGCCCCCATTCAAAGCGCGTGCGCAGGCGTTCTTCCAGGCTTTTAATTTCTTTCGGCGGCCTGTCGCTAACAAGCACAATTTGCTTGCCCGCGTTGTATAGCGTGTTAAAGGTATGAAAAAACTCTTCTTGCGTGCTTTCTTTGCCGCCAATAAACTGGATATCGTCTACCAAAAATATATCTGCCGCACGATATTTGTTATGAAACTGGGCGGTGGTATTGTCGTGAATGGCGGTAATAATCTCGTTGGTAAAGCGCTCGCCGTCTACGTACACGATATTGTAATCCGGATGATTTTTGCGGATTTCCAGCATAATGGCGTTGAGCAAATGCGTTTTCCCAAGCCCTGAGCCGCCATAAATGAACAACGGGTTATAAGCCCCCGACGGATTTGCCGCCACAGCCTGCGCTGCGGCATGTGCAAATTTATTGGAGGAGCCTACAATAAAATTATCAAATGTAAAATCATAATTGCCGCCAGAGGAAGCCGCTGCCTCTGCCGCAGGGGTAACAGGCGCGGGCGCATCCGGCACAATAAATTCCAACTGTACATCAAAGCCAAGCAGCGCTTTAAAGGCCTCGCGCAGCAAATCGGCATATCGCTCGGCCACAACGCCCTTTAAAAAATCCGAGCGCACGCGCAAACAGGCAACGCTGCCCTCAAATTGCACGGGCTCAATGCCGTCGATAAAAAGGTTATATGTGGCGGCAACTACGCGTTCTTTGCAATAGTCTTTCACTGCGCCGAAAACCTCGTCAAATGAATTCATACGAAAAAACAACTCCAAACAAAATAGTATTATTATTGTATCATAAAACAGCACTTTCGGCAATACAAAACATCCATATATATAGTAATATATTTATATCTTTTTATAAATTTTCTTGACAGAATAGGGGCTTATAGGGTATACTTCTATGTTGCAAGGCTGTTTTGTGGTAAAATACAGAAAAAGGCCTTTTTGCGATTCAACTGTGTGTAACGCGGGGTGTTTCCCGCACGCCGCAAGACAATAATGGAGGAACGAAAATGAAAAGAACATTTCAACCCAAAAAACGCACACGCTCCGGCGTTCACGGCTTCTTGGTACGCTCGAAGAGCAAAAGTGGCCGCAACGTTTTACGTGCTCGCCGTTCAAAAGGCCGCGCAAAACTTACCGCTTAATTAACAGGCATTTTCTGCCGCGTTTCAAGGCCACTTTGCGGTGGCCTTTTTGCGTATCACAAAATCAAAAAGCGCAAAAGCACAAGCGGCAACGCCACTTGCGCTTTAAGGAGGAACAGGATGCGATATCATGTATTGACGCGCAACGGTGATTTTGTGCGCGCGTATACAAAGGGCAAATCCTTCGTGCACTCCGAAGCCGTTTTGTATGTCAACAAAAACCGCGTGGGCAAAACACGCGTGGGCATTGTTTCCAGCAAAAAAATTGGCAATGCCGTTACGCGTAACCGCGCACGGCGCGTGCTGCGCGCAGCATTGGCCGAGGTGCTCCCCCGCGAAGCAGGCAATTATGATATTGTGCTGGTGGCGCGCGGGCAAACGCCAAAATGTAAAAGCTGGCATGTGGCAAAAACGCTGCGTAAGCTGTTTGCAAAGGCAGGGATTTGTACCAATGCGTAAGCAAATACAAGCGATAGGCAGTTTTTTATGGCGGGGCATCAGCGAAGTGCTGATTTTGCCCATTCGCCTTTACAAAAAGCTGATTTCACCGATGCTGGGCAATAATTGCCGTTTTTATCCCACGTGCAGCGAATATGCCATCGGTGCGCTGCGCGTGCACGGCCCTGTGAAAGGGCTTTTGCTTGCCGTGTGGCGCATTTTGCGCTGCAACCCATATGGGCATGCGGGGCTTGACCCTGTGCCGCCAAAGGGCAAGTGGAAAAACGAAAAATAGTCTTCTATAACCTGCGCCTTGCGCGCCGCGGGTTCTTCTATAAAAATCTCAAGCCGCGCCGCGCTGCGAGGCAAGGAAAGGGTAATTCGTTCTATGTCACAAATTTTTGGAGTTATCGCATGGCCCCTGGGCTACTTGATGGAGTGGATCTATCTTGTGGTGCAAAACTATGGCTGGACGCTGGTTATTTTTACGCTTGTCACAAAGATTTTGATGTTCCCCTTAAGTGTAAAGCAGCAAAAAAGCACGGCGAAAATGTCGGTTTATCAGCCCATGATGCAGGAAATTCAGAAAAAATGGGCCAACGACAAAAACCGCCAGCAAGAAGAAATGATGAAATTTCAGCAGGAGAATAATATCTCCATGACAGGCGGATGCCTGCCGATGCTCGCTACAATGGCTGTGCTGTTTGGCCTTATCGAGGTTATTTATAAGCCCTTGCAGTACCTGTTCCATTTCAGCGCGGACGTGGTAAATGCCGCGATGACCGCCGCGGGCATTATCGGCCCTGGCAAAATTGCCAATATCGCGGCGCAAAATGATATGATGAAAGCCGTTGCCGCAAACCCCGAAAAGTACATGGAGTTTTTTGGCGACAAAACCGATATGATTGCCAATTTTAACTTTCAGTTTTTAGGCATCGATCTTTCGGTTATTCCGGAGCTGGGCTTTAATCTGACGATCATTCTGCCCATTTTGTCGCTTGTAACCATGATTGCTGTGCAGCTTATCACCACAAAGATGTCTGGCCAGCAGATGACGGGCGCCATGAAATGGATGCCGTGGATTATGAGCGCCATGTTTGCCACATACGGCTTTCAGGTGCCGGGCGGCTTCTCGCTGTATTACACCGCGTCGAACGTGTTTGGCTTCTTGCAATCGTTTATTTTGAAAAAAATGTACGATCCCGAAGTGATGAAAGTGCAATTTGCCGAGGAAGTAGAACGCAAAAAACAGGAAAAGAAAAAGAAAAAGCAAGTTGTGATTAAAACAGAAGCAGGCGTTGAGGAAGTAAAGGATGTCACCGAGGCGGAGCTTGCCCGCATTCGGCTTGCAAAGGCGCGCGAAATGGACGCAGCGCGCTACGGCGACTAATATTGTACCGCACGGTTCGTGCGTGGCGCGCGCCGTGCAATCTATAGACAGGAAGGTGTAATGGATTATGCGTGAGATTATCATGACTGGTAAATCCGTTGAGGAAGCAACCGAGCTTGCCCTTGTGGAGCTGGGCCTCACCCGCGAAGAAGTAAGCGTGGAAATTATTGATATGCCCGCCAAAAAGCTGTTTAAAAATATTCCCGCTAAAGTAAAAGTAATTTGCGATGCAGACCTTGCGGCCGAAGAAGCCGCGAAAAAGGCGGCTGCGGCTACCGCCGGCGCAAAAGAAGCGCCCGCCATCGTAAAACCCACCGAGGCAAAGCCCGCTGCGCCAAAAGCAGCCGATAAGCCTGCCACAAAGCACGAAAACACCACGGATGAGCCGGGCGTGCCGCTGGACATTGCCACCGACGAAAAAGCGGCGCTTGCAGCAGGCTTTTTATCCGAAATTTGCGAAAAAATGGGCGTTTCTAACATTACGGTTTCGGCAGAAAAACGCGGCGAAGTGATTATTTTAAAAATCGACGGCCCGCACGTTGGCGCCTTAATTGGCCGACGCGGCGAAACGATGGAAGCTCTTTCGTATTTGAGCGGCCTTGTGGCCAACCGTATCGGCGGCGATTATGCCAAAATTGGCATAGACGTGGGCGGCTATCGCTCGAAACGCGAGGCAGACCTTGCAAGCCTTGCCCAGCGCATTGCCGCTAAAGTAATCAAAACAGGCCGTGCGCAAGCGCTGGAGCCGATGAATCCCTACGAGCGCCGCATTATCCACTCGGCTGTTAGCGAAGTGGCAGGCGTAAAAAGTGAATCTACGGGCGAGGGCCCAACGCGCCGCGTGGTGATTTTGTCCACAGGCGAAAACGCAAAGCCCGGCCTGCCCGAACGGTATGACCGTGGCGAGCGCTCTGAGCGTGGCGAGCGCACAGGCAGAAGCGGCGATCGTTCGCGCCCATACGCGGGCAAAGGTGGCGAGCGCGGCAATGACCGCGGCCCCCGCCCCGCCTACGCCAAAAATGGCGAGCGTGGCCCGCGCCAGGGCGGCGGCTTTAATAAGCCCTCCGGCGTGCCCGAGCGCACGTTTAAGGACCGCCCCGTTAGCGACGCGGCACCCGTTGCCTCTAAGCGCAGCGAAACCA
>JAGPHI010000076.1 GCA_018055565.1 Oscillospiraceae bacterium
ATTTTCGGCTGTGCGCGTGGCTGTGGCGCTGTTTGGCGGCACGCCCACTTCGCGCCTTTTTATGAATGTGCGTGAAAAAGAAAGCCTATGCTATTATTGCGCGGCGGGCTATTCGCAATTTACTGGTATGCTGATGGTAGACAGCGGCATTGAGCACAAAAACGCCGCAAAGGCCAAAGCCGCTATTTTGCGCGAACTAAACAACGTGATAAACGGCGACATTGCTGAAAAAGAGCTACGGGAAACCAAAGCCAGCCTAATCAATCATTTAACGGCGATGGAGGATAACCTTTCCTCGCTGGAAAGCTGGCATTTTACCGAGCTTTTGGCTGGCACGCAGCACACGCCCGCCGAGGTGGCAAGCGAGATTAACGCCGTTACCGCCGCGGATATCAAAAAAGCACTGCAACATTTTACGCTTAGTGTAAGCTATCTTTTAACAAGCGCGGAAAATGCCGCGCAATAGCAAAAGGCACAGGGGTATAGCGCCTTTATCAAAATGCCCCTGTTTGAAAGGAATGACTGTATCGTGAAGCAAGTGTCAAGCGCAGTGCGCGATGCCACGCAATATGAAGAAATCCATTTAGAAAACGGGCTTACCGTGCTTATCAAGGAAATGCCCGAATTTATGGGCGTGCACGCGGTTTTTAGCACCAAATTTGGCAGCATCGACAGCGGCTTTACCGTTAATGGCGAAGCCGTGCGCCTGCCTGCGGGCGTTGCGCATTTTTTAGAGCATAAAATGTTTGAAAACGAGGACGGGGATGCGTTTTCCCTGTACGCCAAAACTGGTGCATCGGCAAACGCCTATACCGGCTTTGACAAAACCTCGTATATTTTTACGGCCACCGAGTGCATTGACGAAAGCCTTGATATTTTATTAAGCTTTGTATCCCATCCCTATTTTACCGAAGACACCATTGCCAAAGAGCAGGGCATTATCGGGCAAGAGATACAAATGTATGACGATGCGCCCAATTGGCGGCTTTTGTTTGCCATACAGGAATGCCTATATCATCAGCATCCCATTCGCGAGGATATCGCGGGCAGCATCGCATCCATTGCCGAAATTACGCCCGCGCTTTTATACGCTTGCACCGACGCGTTTTATCGCCCGTCTAACATGGTGCTGGCGGCAGCGGGCAATATCACAAAGGCGCAGCTTTTATCCGCTTGCGAGCGCGCGCAGCTGCTGCCAAAAACAGGCGATGTAACGCGCACGGCGGTAAACGAGCCGCGCGAAATCCGCGAAAAAAGCAAAGAATTTACCATGTCGGTGGCAAAGCCGCTTTTGGGTGTTGGCTTTAAAGAGGATCCCGCACTTGGTGAAAGCGTTAAAAACGAAATCATCTGCTCGCTTTTAACAGATTTAATTATCGGCGAAATGACGCCGCTTTATCGCCGTTTATATGACGAGGGATTAATTAGCCCCGATTTTTCGGGCGAGTATTTAAACGTGCAGGGCGCGCTGACGCTTTTATTTTCGGGCGAAACCACCGAGCCGCAGGCCGTGCGCGATGCGCTGATGGCAGAGATTGCGCGCGTGCGGCGCGAGGGCGTATCGCGCGAGGTATTCACCCTGTGTAAAAACAGCATTTACGGCGATTTAATTGCGAATTTGGAAAGCGTAGATGATGTGGCATCCGGCATGGCAAGCGCGTATTTTAAAGGGCACACTTTATATGACGAAATTGAAGCGCTGGCCTCTATCACGGCAGAAGAGGTGGACGCAATGCTGCAAAAAACGCTTTTGCCCGATGCCTGCGCCACCGTGATTATCCGCCCTATTGACGAGGACGCCCTTGCAGAAAATGCGGGGTAATAAATAGAGGATGGTTTGTACAATGAGTAATTTTGTAGAATTTCCAAAGCTGGGTATCGGCTTTACAGTAAACCGCGTTGCCTTTTCCATTGGCGATTTTAACGTGTATTGGTATGGTGTTTTAATCGGGCTTGGGATGCTTTTGGCGCTTTTATTTGCGTTTCGCAAAGCAAAAGAATTTGGCATTGATGAAGACCGCATGATTGACGTGATTTTGCTTACTACGGTGTGCGCCGTGCTTTGCGCGCGCGCGTATTATGTGATTTTTGCGCCGTTTGAATATCAAAGCGTTTGGGATATGATTAATTTCCGCGACGGCGGCCTTGCCATATACGGCGCAGTGATTGGCGCGTTTTTGTTTGGCTATCCCATTTGCAAATGGCGCAAGGTGCCTGCGTTGCCAATGTTTGACCTAACGGCGATGGGATTTTTAATTGGGCAAGGCATTGGGCGCTGGGGCAATTTTGTAAATCAAGAGGCCTTTGGCACCAACACTTCCCTACCGTGGGGCATGTACAGCCCCGCCACCGAAAGCTATCTCACCAGTGTGCAGGCTACCCTTGCCGCCGAAGGCGTTATGGTAAACCCTGCCGCCCCCGTTCACCCCACGTTTTTGTATGAATCACTTTGGTGCCTAATTGGCTTTTTGCTTTTGCTGGCATATCATAAGCGCCGCCGTTTTGACGGCGAAATCATGCTGTTTTATGTAATGTGGTACGGGCTTGGCCGCTTTGTAATCGAGGGCTTGCGCACCGACAGTTTGATGACAGACTTTTTAGGCTTGCGCACCAGCCAGCTTGTGGCGGCGGTATCTGTGCTTGCCGCATTTGGGCTATGGGTGTATTTGCGCAAAAAGGGCGTGCGCCGCATATCGGCAGTGCCCCAAACAGCCAACACTGCGCAAGCGCCGCAAAGCGAAGGCGCAGTTGAAAGCGAAGCGCAAACCGCCTTACCCACAAACCCGCCCGAAGCCCCCGCCGAAATGCCCGCCGATGATACCGCTGCGCAAAACGCAGCCGACGATGACGCGCAAAGTAATCCACCACAATCAACGGAAAAGGAATGATAGAAATGGCACATCTTGCACAGCAGATTAACGGCAAAGAAATTGCCGCCGCAGTAAAGCTGGACGCCGCCAAAAAAGTGGCCGCGCTTGCCGAAAAAGGCATCGGCGTAAAGCTGGTGGTGGTGCTGGTGGGTGAGGACCCCGCCAGCAGCGTATATGTGAACGGCAAAGCAAAAGACTGTGCCGAATGCGGCATCGCCTCCGATGTTCTGCGCCTGCCAGATGCCACCACCGAAGCCGCGCTTTTGGCGCTTTTAAATACGCTGAATGCCGATGCCGAGGTGAATGGCATTTTGGTGCAGCTGCCGCTGCCAAAGCATATCAATGAAAAAAACATCATCAACGCCATCGCCCCCGAAAAGGATGTGGACGGCTTTACGCCCGTCAACGTGGGGCGTATGGTAATTGGCGATGATTGCTTTTTGCCCTGTACCCCTGCGGGCTGCATGGAATTAATCCGTTCAACCGGCGTGGATATCTGCGGCAAAGACGCTGTCGTCATCGGGCGCAGCAATATCGTGGGCAAGCCCGCCGCCTTGCTTTTAAGCGCGGCAAATGCCACGGTAACCATTTGCCATTCGCGCACGAAAAACCTTGTGGAAAAATGCGCTGCGGCTGATATTTTGATTGCCGCTGTGGGCAAAGCAGGCTTTGTAACAGGCGACATGGTAAAACCAGGCGCAATTGTAATTGATGTGGGCATTAACCGCGATGAAAACGGCAAGCTTTGCGGCGATGTGGACTATGCTGCCGCTTGCGAAAAGGCCGCTTTTATCACCCCTGTGCCCGGCGGCGTGGGGCTGATGACGCGTGCTATGCTGATGCAAAACACCGTTAAGGCGGCAACGCCGAAGGAATAAGCGCGCAATGTATCGCGCATGCTTTGTGCAAGGCTTTGTGCAAGGCCGCTTTGTACCGTCTTTGTGCAAAGGCATTCTACCGCACTATGCTTTGTGCAAGGCGCGCGATTGCGCAGCATTTTTTACTGATATACTTAAAAACAGGCTGGCCGCTAGTAAAAGCGGCCAGCCTGTTTGTTTGTGTGCACTTTGCGCAGGGCATCCTTAAATGGCAGTTTGCTCTTTTTGCTTTTTTTCATGCCCGCGCACATGCGCCGCAGACATCATCAGCAAAACAAGCGGATACAGCTCTAAACGGCCAAGCAACATATTGGCGCTTAAAATCAGCTTAGAAAAATCAGAAAACGCGCTAAAATTGCCCATAGGGCCCACCATACCGAGGCCAGGGCCGATATTGTTTAAGCAGGCCAGCATGGCGGTAAGATTGGTTTCTAAATCAAAGCCGTCCACGGTAAGCAGCAGCAAGGTGCCGCCCGCCACCAGCATGTACATAAAAAAGAAAAGCGAAATGCCCGAAATTGTTTGTTCTTCCACCGCTTTGCCGTCCACCTGCACAACACGCACAGCATTGGGGTGCAGCATATGATGCAATTCGCGCTTTAAGGCGCGCCAAAGCACCAAAAGCCGCCCCACTTTTAACCCGCCGCCCGTGCTGCCTGCACACGCGCCGCATAGCATCAGCAGCATCAGCACCGTGCGCGCCGTTTGCGGCCAAAGGTTAAAATCGGCCGTGGCATAGCCGGTGGTTGTAATAATGGACGACACTTGAAACGATGCGTGCAAAAGCGCATCGGCAAAGCCATTGTAAAGCGGCAAAATAGTAACGGTAATAATGGCAATGCTAACGCCCACAATGCCCAAATACATGCGCAGCTCGCTGTTGCGCAAGGCTCGGCCAAAATTTTTTATCAAAAGCAGATAATACACCCCAAAATTTACGCCAAATAAAAGCATAAATATCGTAATGACCACTTCGATATAGGGGCTGTTATACGCCGCGATGCTGGTGTTTTTTACCGAAAACCCGCCCGTGCCTGCCGTGCCAAACGCATGCACAAGGCTGTCGTAAAGGTTCATATTGCCAAACAGCAGCAGCACCACTTCAATTGCCGTAAGCGCAAAATAAATGCCGTATAAAATTTTGGCCGTATCGCGAAACTTGGGCATCAGTTTTTCAACAATGGGGCCGGGCATTTCTGCACGCAGCAAATGCATCGAGTTTGACCCTGCGGGCAAAACCACCATCATCAGCACCAAAACGCCCATGCCGCCAATCCAATGCGTGAAGCTGCGCCAAAACAAAATGCCCTTGCTTAATGGCTCTACCGCTGGCAAAATGCTGGCGCCCGTTGTGGTAAAGCCACTAACGGTTTCAAAAAAGGCATCCACAAAATGCGGAATCTCGCCCGAAAAATAAAACGGCAACGCGCCAAAAATGCTCATTGTAATCCACGAAAGCGCCACAATGGCAAAGCCCTCTTTTGCATAAAACGTGCGATGCACAGGCTTTACTAGCGCAAGCGCCAGCCCCGCCGCAAGCGTAAGCGCAATGCTAATCACAAATGCCCACGCGCTTTGCTCGTGATAGATAAACCCTACAGCGCACGGCAAAAGCATAAGCGCCGCTTCCATTATCAAAATGCGCCCTGTGATGCGCAAAATCATTCGTTTATTCATGCTTCCTCTTCACCATCATAACAAGATGTCGTCAATGTCATCAAACTGTGTGTTGGTGGTAACCAAAATTACCCTGTCGCCCGCTTCCACCGTGTCGTTGCCCCCCGGTATCAACACGCTTTTGCCGCGCACAATGCCCGCAAACAGCACGCCAGGCCGCAATGACAGCTTTTTGATTTTCACGCCCACCACGCGCGCATTGGCATTTACGCGAAACTCCAGCGCTTCTGCCGCATCGCCCAGCACCTTATACATCGTTTCTACCGCGCTGCCCATTGTGTTTTGAATGGCGCGCACATAGCTTACAATGCGCTGTGCCGTAATATTTTTGGGTGAGATTACGCTATCCAGCCCCGTGCTGCTCATCAGCGATATCAGCGACGGATTGTTTACCTTTGTAACCACTTTTGGCACGCCAT
>JAGPHI010000077.1 GCA_018055565.1 Oscillospiraceae bacterium
ATTGGTGCGCACACTAAAAGGGCGCGATGTGGGCATTTATGTGGTAACAGGCGAAAAAGACGGCTATGTGCTGATTGCAAATGGCCGACAATATCGCCTAGACGGCCCAAAACGCAAAAATCCAAAACATCTTGCGCCCAGCGCAGGAACACTCGGCGAGGAAAGCCTCGCATTCGACAAACAGCTCAAACGAGCGCTGGCCGCTTATGCGCAAGGTGCTCAGTGAGGAGGGTAGAAGCTTGTCCAAAGAAGACGTAATTGAAGTGGAAGGTGTCGTAGTTGACGCGATGCCCAATGCGATGTTCCTAGTGGAAATCCAGGGCGGGCACAAACTATTGGCACACATTTCCGGCAAGCTGCGTATGAACTTTATCCGCATACTGCCCGGAGACAAGGTTACACTTGAGATGAGCCCTTACGATTTAACGAAGGGGCGTATCACCTGGAGGAGCAAATAGAGAATAGAGAATAGCAGCCGCACGGTACTTTACTGTTCGCTTGCGCATCCCGCTATTCGCTGTTCGCTGTTTCACAAAGCTACAATAGGAGGTAGATCAATATGAAGGTTAAGCCTTCCGTCAAACCCATCTGCGAAAAATGCAAGGTTATCAAACGCAAAGGCCGCGTTATGGTAATTTGCCAAAACCCCAAGCACAAACAGCGTCAGGGCTAAGCCCGACAAGCCTTGCGCGGGTTTATCCTGCCGTGCAGCGGCCTATTTATTGGGATAAATAATCTAGGAGGTGCTAAGGACATGGCACGTATAGCCGGAGTTGACTTGCCCAAAGACAAGCGAGTCGAAGTTGCCCTTACCTATATTTTCGGTATCGGTCACAGCGGCGCGCAAGAAATTCTTGCCGCTACAAAGATCAATCCTGATACAAGGGTAAAGGACATGACCCCCGACGAGGAAGCTTTAATCCGTGATTACATTGATAAAAACTTCAGCGTTGAGGGCGATTTACGCCGCAAAACAGCACTTGATATCAAGCGTTTAGTTGAAATTCAATGCTATCGCGGCATTCGTCACCGCAAAGGTTTACCCGTGCGCGGACAGCGTTCCAAAACAAACGCTCGCACACGCAAGGGCCCCAAGCGCACAGTAGCCAATAAGAAGAAGTAATAGAGCTGGGAGGACAGTTAGATGGCAATAAAAGCTGCTGCTAAAAAAGCAGTTACCCGCACGAAAAAACGCGAGCGTAAAAATATCGAGCGCGGCTGCGCCCATATCCAAAGCACATTCAATAACACGATTGTGACCATTACGGATGTTCAGGGCAATGCTATTTCGTGGTCGAGCGCAGGTGGCCTCGGCTTCCGTGGCTCGCGCAAAAGCACTCCGTTCGCCGCCCAAACAGCGGCCGAAACAGCGGCAAAAGCCGCAATGGAGCACGGCATGAAATCGGTAGAAGTGTTTGTGAAAGGCCCTGGTGCAGGCCGTGAAGCCGCCATCCGCGCTTTGCAGGCCACCGGCTTAGAGGTAAATATGATCAAGGACGTTACCCCTATCCCACATAACGGCTGCCGCCCGCCGAAGCGCCGCCGCATTTAGTATAAGGAGGAAAAAACATGGCAAGATATACAGGCGCAGTATGCCGCCAGTGCCGTCGAGAGAATCAGAAGCTCTTTTTAAAGGGCGAGCGTTGCTTCTCCGACAAATGTGCGTTTGCCCGCAGGAGCTTTGCTCCCGGCCAGCACGGCCAAAACCAAGCTCGTAAAAAAGTTTCCGAGTATGGTTTGCAGCTTCGCGCAAAACAAAAAGCAAAACGCTATTATGGCGTTCTTGAGAGCCAGTTTGCTCATTATTTTGAGCTTGCCGAGCGCAAGAGCGGCATGACCGGTGAAAATCTGCTTCGGATCCTTGAAAGCAGACTTGATAACGTAGTTTATCGCGCGGGCTTCGCAATGAGCCGCAAAGAGGGGCGTCAGCTTGTGCTGCACCGCCACTTCACCGTGAATGGCGAAATCGTGAACATTCCGTCCTATTTAATTAAAGAGGGCGACAAAATTGCTGTCAGAACAACGGACTGCGGCAAGCTGAAAGAATGCATCGAGAAAAACGCGCACCGTCCTGTTCCCACATGGCTTACAAAGGATGCCGAGAACATGGCTGTCAGCGTTACGCGTGCACCTGAGCGCGCCGACATCGACTTCGACATCGAAGAGCACCTTATCGTTGAGCTCTATTCCAAGTAATCCGCTGCTTTTAAGGGAATGCGAACAACAAGGCAAGCCTTTAAGGCTTGCCAAATAGGAGGGTTTTAGAATGATGGAGATCGAGAGGCCCAAAATAGATACCGCCAGCCTGTCCGCCGACGGCCGCTACGGCAAGTTCGTGGTGGAGCCGCTGGAGCGCGGGTTTGGCACTACCCTGGGCAATAGCTTACGACACGTACTGCTCTCATCGCTTCCCGGCGTTGCTGTTACCAATATCAAGATTGACGGCGTTGTCCACGAGTTTTCCACGATTCCGGGCGTTAAAGAAGACGTTACCGAAATTGTGCTGAACATCAAAGGCATCACAGCCAAGCTTTATTCCGACACACCCAAAACCGTTCGCATTGAAGCGAGTGGCGAGGGCGAGGTAACTGCCGGTAGCATCGGACAGGATGCCGAGATAGAGATATTAAACCCGGATTGGCATATCGCCTCCCTTGCGGAAAACGCAAAGCTCATCATGGAGCTTACGTTTGACAAGGGCCGCGGCTATGTGCCTGCCGACCGCAATAAGCAATCCGCGGGTGATGCGGCCATCGGCACTTTGCCGGTGGACAGCATTTACACGCCGGTGCTTAAAGTAAATTACACGGTAGAAAACACGCGCGTGGGCCAAATTACCGACTACGACAAGCTAACGCTTGAAGTGTGGACGGATGGCACGCTATCTGCAAAAGAGGGCGTCAGCCTTGCTGCGCGTATCATGACCGAGCATTTAAACCTCTTCGTCAATCTCTCGCAAGAGGCGATGGACGCGGAAATCATGGTAGAAAAAGACGACAAGGGCAAAGAAAAAGCCCTTGAAATGACAATCGAAGAGCTTGATTTGTCTGTGCGCTCCTTTAACTGCCTGAAACGTGCCGGCATCAACACCGTGGAAGACTTAATCAACAAATCCGAAGATGAGATGATGAAGGTGCGCAACCTCGGCCGTAAGAGCCTTGAGGAAGTTATCGCGAAGCTGGAATCTCTCGGATTCAATCTTACGAACGAAGACGAGTAATTACTGCAAAGGAGTGAATTAGGATGCCCGGTACAAGAAAACTCGGCAGAACTAGTGACCACCGCCGCGCGATGCTCCGTGCTATGGTTACCTACCTGATGGAAAACGGCAAGGTAGAAACCACAGTTACAAGAGCGAAAGAAGTTCGCGCAGTGGCCGAAAAAATGATCACCCTTGGCAAGCAGGATAATCTGCATGCGAAGCGTCAGGTGTTCTCCTACGTAACAAAGGAGACAGTTGCGAAAAAAGTGATAGATGAAATTGCCCCCAAGTATTCAGATCGCGATGGCGGCTACACCCGTATTATTAAAATTGGTGCACGTCGCGGCGATGCCGCTGAAATGGCAATTATCGAATTGGTCTAATCAATATCTGCATAAAAAAGCGCCCTCTGCGGTTGATGCCGCAGAGGGCGCTTTGTATTTAGAGGTCAGATATTAGAAATCAGAAGTCAGAAATCAGAAGTCAGAAGTCAGAGGTCAGAGGTTGGCTTTTCGGCAAAATATGCGCGGGCGGCATCGGCGGCCTCGTTTATCATATTGCGCAAGGCCTCGGTGTTTTCATAGCGCTGTGTATGCCGCCAAAAGCTGTGCAGCTCCACGCGCACGGCTTGCCCGTATAAATCGCCGCTAAAATCCAAAATAAAGGTTTCGCAGGTGACGTGCTTGCCGTTCACCGTGGGGCGGCTGCCAATGCCTGTAGCGCCAAGATAGCACGCATTGCCTATCCAAACGCGCGAAAGGTACACGCCGTCCAGCGGGCGCAGCATGCCTGCGGGATAGTGCTGGTTAATGGTGGGCACGCCTAGCGTGGTGCCAAGCCCACGCCCTCTTTGCACGGGCAAATCAATGGCATATGGCTCGGCCAGCATAGCGCCCGCCGTGCCCACATCGCCGCCAGCCAGCGCCGCGCGAATGCGCGTAGAGGAAACGGCCTCGCCCTTGTAAAGCGCCGTGGGAATAATGAAAACACAAATATCCTTTGCTGCGCAAAGCGTTTGCAAAAGCGCAACATTGCCTGCCTTATGCGCACCAAATGTAAAATCCTCGCCGCAAAAAACAGCCTTTGCACGAAGCGCAGTGCATAGCACATTTTCCACAAAGGCTTCGGGCGTAAGCGTGCAAAAGCTTTCAAATGGCGGGCAAAGATATCTCTCGACCCCTAATGCGGCCATACGGCGGCGCTTTTCGGTGGGGGTAAGCACGGTGCTGCCTTTTACAGCACCCATTTCGTCGGCGTTGGCATTATCGCGCAGCGGCAACGAAAACGAAAACACGGCGCTTGCCAGTGCGTGTTGTTTGGCGTATGCCACCGCTGCGCCAATGACCGCGCGATGCCCCAAATGCACACCGTCAAAATATCCAAGCGCGCAAGCGCTAAAAACCGCATCATCATGCAAAGCCGTGGGCACATCGGGTGCACAGGCGCTTGCAGCAGCATCGTCTGTGCCGCAGCAGCCATAAAACCCGGCTATATCTGCACTGCAAAGCAAAGCTGATCACTCCCGTTCGCAAAATAATTTTTTGACATGCAATTCACCGTTTTGCACAGTGGCAAGCCCCAGAAAAAGCCCGCCGTGTGCAATGCGATAATCGCCGTCTGCCTGTTTTGTTGGGCCGGCAGCGCCGTTTAAAAGGCGCTTTGCCTCGGCATCGTCCACTGCAAGCAGAGGCAAATGCATAAAGCAGCTTTCCACGGGCTGCAAAAGCGATTCTAATGTACCCGCATCCTTAGCCGCTTGAATTTCGGCAAACCCAACAGCGCCCGCCTCGGTATATACGCCTGCCTTTGTGCGGCGCAGCGCAGCCAACGTGGCAGGCACACCAAGCGCTTTGCCGATATCCTCGCATAATACGCGCACGTAAGTACCTTTTGAACAGCTTACCTCAAAGCAAAAGCTGTTTTCGCCTGCCGCGCCCTGATAAACGATGGAATGAATCACAATATCGCGCGGTGTGCGCGCAATTTCGATGCCCTTGCGCGCGGCCTTATATAAAGGCTGCCCGTTGATTTTTACCGCCGAGTACATCGGCGGTAATTGCTTTTGCGGCCCGACAAAATGCGGCAAAGCCGCCGTAAGCATCGCTTCGCTTACAGCGGCATCGCTGGTTTCCAGCACGGTGCCCGTGATATCCCCAGTGTCGGTGCAAAGGCCAAAGCGCACGGTGGCCAGATACGTTTTATCGTGGTTTACCTGCATGTCCACCGCTTTTGCGGCATTGCCAATAAACACAGGCAGCACGCCGGTTGCCATAGGATCCAGCGTGCCGCTATGTCCGATTTTTTTGGTTTTGCAGATACCGCGCAGCTTTGCAATCACATCAAACGATGTAAAGCCCACAGGCTTATCTACAATTAAGATTCCTTGCATAGTTCTTTTTCCACCTCTGCCAAAATGGCGGATTTGGCATTGTCAAGCCCGCCGATAATTTCACAGCCAGAGGCCTGCCGATGTCCGCCGCCACCAAGCCTTGCGCAGATTGCGCTGGCGTCGTGCCCTTGCGCGGTGCGCACAGAGATTTTATAGCTGCCTGTTTCCAGTTGACGCAATGTTACGCCCACATCCACCCCTTCTATTGTGCTGGGAATAGAGGTGATGCCCTCAAGATCGGTGCCATCG
>JAGPHI010000078.1 GCA_018055565.1 Oscillospiraceae bacterium
GGCAGCATGCCGGTCATGCCCGCCAGACGCGAGTTACAAACGGGGCGGTATAATTTTTCACACACCTTTTGGACACCGATGCACCCATATGACGAATCGGTGGTGGCCAATATGCGTGCCGCAAAAATCTACACCCATATTACAACCGACCATTTCCACTACTGGGAGGACGGCGGCAGCGGCTACTTGACCAAATTTGACAGCCACGAAATTGTGCGCGGCCAGCAGGGCGACCCCTGGAAAGCACAGGTGCAATGGCCAAGCTTTCCCGATACGCTTTCGCGCCGTAAAAGCGGCGAGAACTGGCGGCACGATTGGGTGAACCGCAGCTGTATCGACACCGAGGACAAGATGCCGCAAAACCAAACCTTTCAAAACGGCATCGATTTTATCAAACGCAGCGTCAATGAAGACCAATGGTTTTTGCAAATTGAAGCGTTTGACCCGCACGAGCCGTTTTACACGCAGCAAGCCTATAAAGATTTGTATCCGCACGATTATCACGGCAAAAACTTGGATTGGCCGGATTACGGCAAAAACACGTACGGCGACGAAGCAACCGAGCACGTGCGCATGGAATATGCCGCGCTGCTTTCCATGTGCGATCATTCTTTAGGCCAGCTTTTGGACGTGATGGACGCAAACGACATGTGGAAAGACACAATGCTGATTGTAAACACCGACCACGGCTTTATGCTGGGCGAAAAAGAGTGGATGGGCAAAAATGTGCAGCCGTTTTACGAGGAGCTGATTCATTCGCCCTTCTTTATCCACGACCCGCGCAATCCGCATGCGGGCGAGCGCCGCACGGCGCTGGCGCAAACGGTGGATATCGTGCCCACGCTGGCAGAGTATTTTGGCATCAAGGCGCCGCAATTTATGGACGGCGTTTCGCTTACACCCGCCATTCGCGACGACAGCCCCATTCGCGAGGGCGCGCTGTTTGGCATTTGCGGCGGGCATGTCAATATGACGGACGGCCGCTATGTGTACATGCATGCGCCCGTAAGCGCCCGTAATCAGCCGCTTTACGATTATACCCTGATGCCCATGCATATGAACGCGCCGTTTAAGCCCGAGGAACTAAGCGATATTTCTCTTACAAAGGAATTTGCATTTACAAAAGGCGCAAATGTGATGAAGGTGCCAAACCGCGCGCCGTTTAACTCGTATTGGTACGGCACGCTTTTGTTTGACCTGCAAGCCGACCCAGAGCAAAAAACCCCGATACAAAACCCCGAGGTGCAAAAGCGCATGATTTATCTGATGCGCGATTTGATGCAAGCGAACGATGCACCAAAAGACCAATACGAGCGCCTCGGTATTCCGTTTGCGGGCGAAATTACCGATGAAATGCTTGCGCGATATAATACCATTGAAGTGCCAAGCCTGCCTGTGCTGCACGGTGCAGACCACAAAGCGCATAAGGCCGCGGCAATCGTGCTTTCCAATGTGGCGCCTAGCGTGGGCGAGGCGTTTGTGGCCGCACTTGGCGAAAAAGCAATGCCCATTTCCGCCGAAGAGGTTTTGCAGGTGGCGGCAAGCATTGTGCCGGGGCCAATGGGCCCCATGATGGTTGGCGCAACACGCAACTATCTATAAAAGCGCATAGGCGCTAATCTTAAAATGGTTTTTAGCAAGGCTACGCTATAAAACGATACACAATTTAAAAAAAGGGGAACGTTATCATGTCTGACAAATCTACTGGCAGGGCAAAAAACTGGCAAATTGCACTTTTCGCGCTCAATGGCATTTCTTCCAACACGGCATTGTTTATGATTGGCTATTACATGTACTTTTCGCAAAATATCCTCGGCCTTTCGGCCGTGGTGCTGGGCTTTATCGCAACAGCAATGCGCATTTGCGATGGCTTGATTGACCCAACAATTGGCGTGCTGATTGACAAAACCAACACAAAATTTGGCAAGTTCCGTCCGCACATGATTATCGGCTGCGTGGTTACCGCGCTGTCTGTAGCCGCCATTTTTTATTGCCCGCCCAGCTTGGGCGAGCTTGGCTGCTATATCTTTACCACCGTGTTTTATTTAATCTACATTGTGGGCTATAGCTTCCAAACCACATGCACACGCGCAGCACAGGCTGTTTTAACCAAAGACCCCAAGCAGCGCCCGCTTTTTGCAGTGTTTAACAGCGGCTTTAACGCGGTTTTGGGTGCGCTTTTGCCGCTCATTTTGATGACTTGGATGGCACCAAACTATGAAGGCAAGCTGCAAAATCCGCAGCTTTGGAAAGACATGAGCCTTGTAGTGATGGTGATGATGGGCATCTTCTCGGCACTGGCCTGCATCGGTATCGCAGGGCGCGACAAGCCCGAATTTTATTTAAGCGGCGGCAAGGTAGAAAAGGTTGGCTTTAAAGATATGTTCAGCGTTATTAAGGGCAATCGCGCTCTGCAAATGCTGATTGTGGCCGCCTCCACCGACAAGTTGGCTTTGCAGCTGATGGGCGGCGTTACCGTTTACGTGTTTTCCAACTGCATTTTAAATCAATCGTTGCAGGGCACATTTTCTTCGCTGAAGATGTGGCCGGTGCTGATTGTCAGCATGGGCGGTATCTTCCTTGCACGTAAATTTGGCCTGAAAAAGCCGTTTGTGGTAGGCACATGGGGCAGCATGCTTTGCCTAGTAGCAATGTTTGTCATGGGCGCAAAACCCGACAATTACATCCCGTTTTTAATTATTTTTATCATGCAAAGCTGCATGGTGGGTATCACAAACAACATTTTAAACCCCATGATTGCCGATTGCGCCGATTACGAGCATTATCGCAGCGGTAAGTTTATCCCCGGTATTGTGGGCACGGTGTTTACACTTGTGGATCAGGTTATCTCGGCGTTTTCCAGCACCATCGTGGGCTTTGCGCTGGCGTTTGCGGGCGTGGCAAAGGGCAAAATCCCCACAGAAACCTTTATCAGCGACAAATTTTACTGGACCATTATGTTCTGCTTTTGCATCGTGCCGATTATCGGGCATATCGCATCCATTGTGGCAATGAAATTCTATCCGCTGACCACCGAAAAAATGGTAGAAATTCAAGCAGAGCTGGTTTCTCGTAAAGAAAAAGCATTGGCCGACACTGCGCAAAGCACTGCAAAATAAAGCGAAAGCTTTGTGCTTTCGGTTGCATTTTGCGCGCTGAACCGTTATACTTACCACAGTGGTTTTATCGCAAAACGGGCTAACCGTTTTTGCGATACTGCCGCTGTGGTGCTTTTTATTTTGTAAGGAAGTGGAATTTTGGATTTTATTTATTTGCTGATTGCGTTTTTTTCTTCGTGCGTGGGGGCTATCTGCGGCATCGGCGGCGGCGTAATTATCAAGCCTGTGCTGGATGCGGCGGGGCTTGCAAGTGTGGCCACCATCAATTTTCTGTCGGGATGCACGGTGCTTGCGATGTCGGCTTATTCGGTGGGCAAAGGGCTTGTGGCGCGTGAAAAAGCGGTGGATTTTAAAACAGGCACACCCCTTGCCATCGGCGCTGCTGTGGGCGGCATTTTGGGAAAAAATATGTTTTCGGCGGTTGCGGCGCTTTTTGGCGATGCCAACACCGCAGGCGCAGTGCAGGCGGCATGCCTTTTGGTGATTACACTGGGCACTTTGGTGTATACCATTAATAAAGCAAAGATCAAAACCCACAAGGTCAGCGCAGCGCCCCTTTGTGTGTTAATTGGGCTTTTTTTGGGTATTATGTCGAGCTTTCTTGGTATCGGCGGCGGGCCGATTAATCTGGTGGTTTTATATTTCTTTTTCTCTATGGACACCAAAACCGCGGCGCAAAATTCGCTGTATATCATCTTGTTTAGCCAGTTGACCAGCTTTTTATCCACGCTGTTTGCGGGCGTGCCACCGTTTGCGCCGTTGGCGCTTTCGCTGATGGTGTGCGGCGGTATCGGCGGCGCCATTGTGGGGCGCAGCGTCAATAAGCATCTTTCGGTAAAGGGCGTAGATAAGCTATTTATCGGCTTGATGCTTGTGATTATCGGCCTTTGCGCATACAATATCATTCGGTTTTTATAAAGGCGATTGCGATGCAGAAACTATCGCCTAGTAAACGGATAATGCGCCTTGCGCCATTGCCGCAGCCGCGGGATATTTGATAGCCGATAGCCGCATTGCCGAGAATCAATCCGCATATAACAAAGCCGCCGTGCCCAATGGGCGCAGCGGCTTTGCCTGTTGGCCGTAAAAATGCACTGCAAGGGATATACACAAAGGGCTCTACTCAGCAGCGTCAGCCGTTTCGGCTTCAAGCGCATGCTTGCGCGCGCTAAGCTCGCTTTGCACTTCTTCCATTTTTGCTTTGTCAAGCGGATAGAATTTCATAGCAATCAGCGTAGCTAAATCGCCAATCATGGGCAAGCCGCAAATGAAAATCATTACAACAAGATTAAACTCGTTGCTGATGAATGTGTCGGGCACAATGGCAACCTTTGCAAGGCCTAAAGCGCCCAGCGTAATGCCCCAAATGGTAGAGGAAAACGAGGTAATCAGCTTATCAACAAAGCTGAACATTGTGCCAATCATGCCGGGCATAAATTTGCCGCTGCGATAGGTTTCGTAATCGGCGCAATCGGCAATCATGGTGTTTACCACATTAGAGGATACCTGCCCGGCAACGCCTTGCAGGAACATTAAAGCAAGGAAAACCATCGGGCTGGCCGGGTTTACACCCACTAGCCACATGGCGCAAAGCAAAACAAGGCTGGCCCATGTGCCGGCAACGAATATCTTTTTTTGGCCGCCGCGGCGCGCTTGTAAAACCAGCAAAACCAAAAGCACTACCTGCGGAATCATGGTGGCTTTTGAATAAGCACCCTGCAAAGAAACGTTTAAAAACAAATTGGCAAATAGGTATACACGCGCCGCATTGGAGGTTGTGTTGGCAAGCTTGTCGGTGGAGGCGGCCAAAATCAACATTTGCAAAGGGCGGTTTTTTTGGATAATGGGCAGAAAATCGCGAAACTTGATAACCTGCTTTTTGCCAAGACCAAAAAATTCTGTGCGGTCCTTGCTCCAGATACCCGCGATGGCAAGCAAGGTAATCAGCGTCATCACCACGCTAACAATTATCACGGCGTGTTTCCATAAAATTGGGCTCATCAAGCCTTCCGCATAGCGCGGTTTCATCATGCTCATCAGCAAGATAGACAAGCCGCTTTGTGCAAACACGTTAAACACGGCATTAAATGCCGAAAATACGGGGCGCTGCTTGGGGTCGTTGGTGAGGGCGGTTTGCGCGCCTTTTGTGCAGGCGGTTTGGCAGGTGTAGCCCAAAATGTAAATAACATACCACACCGTTGTATAGATGTATTTAGACATAATGGAAATATCGAGTGGGCAATTAAAGATGGCAATCATCGACACGATGATAATGAGATTACCGATAAACATGAACGGCCGAAATTTGCCAAACTTGCCGTTGGTTTTGTCGATAAAAAAGCCGATTAATGGGTCTGTTAAGCCGTCAAATATGCGCATAGAGGTGCCGATAACGCCAATTACTACAGCAGATAGCCCCAAAATATTTTGCGTAAACATGGCGTAATATCCCATAAAAAACATGGCGATATTGGTGGAGGTGTTGTTTAGCGCAAAAAACGCGAGCTGCCAGGTTTTGGCCCTGTTGTAGATGGTGGCGGCTGTACTTGCCGCCGAGGTGGTTTTTTCTTTCATGTTGCATTCTCCTTTTTATTTTCAGATGACCCTTCATCCAAGAGTTGCTAAAAGCGCAAAAACCTCTTTGAAGGTGCTAGAATTTAGCACCTTATCTGCGGCAAAGGCACGTACAATTTCCAGTTTTTCCGGCGGCAAA
>JAGPHI010000079.1 GCA_018055565.1 Oscillospiraceae bacterium
AATCCGCACAGCGGATAATTTATTGAGCATCGGCCTATGGCCGGCGCATAAGATTATATGGTCGTGGCATAGCCACATGGCCAATTTATATTAGCGAAGCTAATATAAATAATCTTTGTTTCATTATATCACAATGATGAACATAGAAAAAGACCATCTCCCATTATGGAAGATAGTCTTCTTGGTGGAGAATTAGTACACAATGCGGTGCATTGTGTGTCCCTATCCAAGAGGGCGGTGCCCGATTGGCGGTAAAAAATTGCATAAAAAGAAACAAACCGCAAGAGCGTTTACTCTTACGGTTTGTATGGTGGAGAATTAGGGACTTGAACCCCAGACTTCCTGCGTGTGATGCAGGCACTCTAACCAGCTGAGCTAATCCTCCGCGAATGCAAGAGTAATTATAACACAGCTTGCAGAAAAAATCCAGTGTTTTTATCAAATTTATCTGCGCGAAACAACAAAACGCAAAATCAATTTGCGCTGCGGGCGGCGCGGGCGCTATAAAAGCCGTTGCAGCACCGAGTGCGGCGATAGGGGCTGTAAGCGTTTGGCGATATCCGCAAGGCAATGCGCATCGGAAGAAAGCAAAATTTCTTTATTTTGCGGCAAGCGGCGCGTTTCGCACAAATTAGCATATGCGCCCTCGGCGTGCAGCTCAAAGGCTTCAAAGGCAAGGTCATCGGGGCAAAAGCCCAGCACCGCCAAAAGCGAGTAGCTGTCCTTATCCGCATGCGCGGGAACGGCTATGCCGCCAAGACGCTCGCAAAGGGCTTTCGCCTCATAGATATTCATGGCGGCGGCATTGGTTAAAAGGCGCGGCACGGTGGCTAACGGCTCGTCGTTTTCATTGCACACCGTTTGCTGCCCCCATATGGTGTTGTCATAGGCAAAGTCCGGCAAGGTGTCATAAAGCGCTTGGCTCATTTGCAAAGCGGCGGCCACGGTGGGAAAATAGGTTAAAAGATGAATTTCTTCGGCGGTGTTTACCTCGATGCCAGGCAAAAGCCGCAGCCCGTATGCGGCGCATGCGGCCGCGGCCGCAGGCAGGTTTAATGCCGAATTATGGTCGGTAATTGCAACAAGCTCTGCGCCTGCCAGTTTTGCCATGCCAACAACGCTGGCGGGCGTCATGTCATCGTTTGCACAAGGGGAAAGGCAGGTGTGCAAATGCAAATCATACAGCATGCGCCGTTCCTCCTATGTGCAAATTGATAGGCCGTTTGGCGCGCAAAGGCGCACGCAAACTTTTGCAATACGCGCAGCAGCGCTGCTGCGCGCTTAACAATATCCCGCGCCAATACCGTTTACGACTTATATAATCCCTCAAACATACGGAAATTGACTGTATACGGCAGCTCGGCATCTGCGTCGATGGCGCTTTGTGTAAACGCAGCGCCGCTTTTTGCGCACGCAAGGCGCGCTTGATATTCCAAATAAATATCGGCAAGCCCCTCTGCGCCCTCACGGATTGTGGCGTATTCTTTGGCGAAAGCAGTTTCTAAAAACGCAAATTTCTCCAGCTGCACGGCGGCTTGCGCAATGCTAAGTTCCATTGCGTCTGTGCGCGAGGCGGCGGAGATTTCTTCAAACAAGGCCCATGCATCGGCATAATCGCCGTTTGCCACCAGCGCGTCGATGGCGGTTTCGGCAAAGCAGGGATGCGGCATAGCATGTTTCACCTGCGAATATGCGCGCAATGCCCAAGCGCTGCGCGCAGGGGCATCCCCTTGCCGCTTTTTAAGCTGCGAAAGGGCGAGGGCGGCAAAGGCATATTGCTCTTGCGTAAACAGTGTTTGTAAAAGCGCTTGCGCTTCTTCTTCGCGCCCGTTTTCGGCAAGCGAAACGGCATATTGATAGCGCGTTTGCACGCTGCCGTTTGCTGCGGCTTTTTCTAACAGGGGCAGCCACGCAGGCGCTGTGCAATACGGCAGGGGCAGTGCGGTGCAGGGTAAATCGGCGCCGGTTTCGCAAAGCGCGCGCCACGCGGCGAACGGATGCCCCGCTTCGGGCAAGGGGAATGGAAGCTGCGGCGCAAAAGCGGCTTCGCCCGCTAGACGGCGGCGCAAAAGCTCTAAGCCGCCATAATAGCCGCCTGTGTGCAGCACTTCGCCGCCGCAAAGCAAGGCTTTCGCGGCATAGTCTGCATCTTGCGATACAACGCTTGCGGCGCTTAAATGCGCCTCTACAGCATCGGTAACGGCAGGTAAAACGGCGTTCCAATCGGCGGTGGCGGCATCGGCAGGCGCAGTGTATGCGCCAAAAAGCTGCGTAAAGCACACAGTGCCGCAAGCGGGTAAAACCGTGGTGTGCAATTGCGTGGGGGCAAGCCCCGCTTGAATTTCCACATAGTCGCCTTTGCCGCGCTCGGACAAAAAGTCGCACCAGTGCTGGCCGCCTGCGCCATTGCCCCAGCAAAACATTTTGCGGGCAAAAAGTGGCTGTGTGCTGCGTTCCATAAAGCCGCGGCCATCGCCCTCTATGCATACCTCAAAGGGGCTTTGCAGTGTGCGCGCGTTTTGAAAAAAGTATTCAATCGAATAAGGCGCGCGCGCCGGATAGCTAACATCAATGGTGCCTAAATTGGGCTGGTGCGGCATATCGCACGCGCCAAAACCAGGCGCGGGATGCGCAGGCCCAAAAACCGATTGATATAAAATGCGCTTTGTGTTGGAAAAAACGCGTGTTTGCTCGGTGAGGGGCACGGCAATATTGGTCCACCAATACAGTGGCGCATCCTCGCTAAGCGCGTTTTCAATGCGCACATGCACCGCAAGGAATTTGCTGTCCTGCGGCAAATGAAAATCCATCTGCAAAATCTGCTGATGCGTGGCCTCGTATTCATACATGCGCAAAAAGCTTTCGCCGTCCGGCGCTGTCATTTTCACGCAATGCATGTCCGAGCAGGTAAAAGACGAGTGGCCTGTATGCCCCAGATTCCACTCGATGCCGCCTGCCGTCCATGCGCCGCGTATGGCAAGATTAGCGGGGCGAAACATGCTGTTTGCAAACAGCAGCTCGCGGTTTTCGTCTTTGGAATAAAGGCTCCACAATTTGCCGCCATATGCGGGCAAAAACACGGCCTTTAGGTGGGCGTTTTCCATTACAATGGTTTGCAGTGTAACAGGCGCATCGGCACGCGTGTATGCATCCTGCATGCCATAGGGCAGCACGCGATCGCCACAGCCGGTGCCGTAGCGCTCGCGCTCGGTGGTGTTTAAGGTGGGTTCTGCCAGCACAGCACGGTCGGGATTTACGGCGCGAAAATATGGCTGCGGGTTTTCGCCTTGTACAAGGCAGCCCGGCAATGTTACTGTATCCATAAACAAATTCATGATGATGTAAGTCCTCTCGTTTGATAATATTCTACTGGTCATTGTACCACAAACGGTGTGCGTGCACAATCGGATATATGCTGGTTTTATCAGGGTTTGCATGGTAATTTTGGCAAAAAAAGTGGCTGCGGATAAAAAAACCCGTTTTTGGCGTTTGCCTAGCAAAAGCAAACGCCAAAAACGGGGTACAATGTGCTAAAAACTGCAAACGCAGCTATGCAACCAGGCTTTTCTTTAAAATAGAGAAAAACCAGATAATTGCGCCGCCAAGCAGCATGTGCGTGATGCCCGCAATGCCGGAAACGGCTGCGGATGCCGCGCCGGTGAGGGGCGCAGAAAGCGCTTCAGGGATGCCACGCACCACCAGCATTGCCACTTGGCCGCAAAGGCCAACATTGTAAAGCATGTAAAACTTGCCAAAGCTTTTATGTTTGGACAGCGAATATGGCTTTTCTAACAGCAAAACAAGCAAGAAAAAGAACATGCCCAGCACCATCAGATGCAAATGCACAAACGATAGGCGCGTTACGCCTGTGAAGCCATTCAGCTTCGTAAATTCGCGGTAAAACACACCGCCTATCATGGAAAGAATTGCATAAAAAAACGCAGTGTTCGCCAGCTTTTTCGTCATCATCATTACCGTCCTTTATAGTAAATATTGTATGGGCAAGGCCTTGCGGCTTTGCGTGCAGCTGTGTGTTTGCCGTATGCGCGGCAAAAAAATGCTTTACGCTTTCGGAATCATGGCCAAAATCGCTTCGGCGATGGCAGCGCCAGTTTGGTCGGTTACAAGCGGGTCCGTAATGCTTTCGTATTCGGCGGGATTGACCATAAAGCCCACTTCCAAAAGCACGCTGGGTGCCACGGTGCTGCGCGTAACATAATAATAGCCATATTGTGCCTCGCGGTTTGCGCGGCCGATGGTGTCCACAATATTGCTCACAAGCGCTTCGGCCAGCGGCTTATGCCATTTGTAAAAATAGTAGCACTCGGTGCCACGGCTTTCGTTTGCGTCTACCACAAGCTCTACAGAATTGTGATGCACGGCGATAAACAAATCGGGCGTTTCGGTGCTTTGTAAAGCAAGGCGTTCGTCCAGCGTGCGAAACGTGTCGTCGCTGCGCGTTTGTAAAACGGTGGCGCCCAGCTGCTCCAAATATTTTTGCGCGGCCAAAGCCACATTCAGGTTTACCGTTTTTTCAACAGGCGCAAGCTCGCCCGGCACGCCGAGGGCACCGTAATCGTCTTGCCCGTGGCCTGCGTCCAGCATCACGCGGATGCCCGCAAGGGGTTTGCCCGGCGTTTGGCTTTGCACGGGCGCTTTTTTGAGAAACAGGCTTGTGGCGCCGTTTTCATAGCGCAAATCCCAGCCCCAAAGCGGCGCGTCGGGATTGAGCTGTAACGTAATGGCCGTGCCGCCTGCGGCAGGCTCTACGCGCGTGCCGATAATAAAGGCAGAGCCTGTAATGGCAAAATCGGCAGGGACATCCGCGTCATAGGCCGTGATGGTAAGGGTGCTGTTTTCGGGGCTCCACTGGGTGTAGCATAGCGGCGTGCCAGCGGCAAGAGGAATGCTTTCGCCGCCAGATTGCGCCGTGGCAGCACCAGGCGCAAAGGCGGCGCGTGTGCTGTCGATAAACTTTACATTGCGCGCAAGCACCCAATCGCCGCTGGCAAGCTGATATGCCCAAGTTTTTTTGCCGCTGCGTGTGGTGCGCGTGCTATTGGTAACGGTAAAACGTGCGCCTTTTTTAAACGTTTCGTTAATCTTGTCATCTGAAGTGGGATTGGTAAGGCCGCTGGCAATGCCCGACACAATCTCCACCATTTGCCCCGCAGGCGCCGCCACTGTGGCATCGGCGGCATTGGCATTGCCCGTATAAGTGGATTTGGCCCGTGTGAGCGCAAAGGACACAGAGCCGCTGGTTTGCGCAAGCTCGAAGCTGTTTTGCCCCATAGCAAGGTTTACCAGCACGCCAAACGCACCGCTTTTGCCATAGCGCTTTACCTCTGTGCCGTTGATGGTAAGCGGCTCATTGGGGTTAGACGTACCCATTAAATAACAAGTTTCCGTGTAAAGAGGCTTTGTGGTGTTTGCGGGATAGGTAAGCGTTAAAGCGTTATTGGGCGCGTATGCAGTGAAAGCGGCCGCGGGCGCGTCGTTCCATAAGGCCAATAAGGCCGAGGGTGCCCCCGTGCCAACAAGGGTGCTGTATTCGCCAAACACAAAGCCGCCAAAGCTTTCTTCTTGAAATAAGCGCGCTGCCTCGGCAAAGCCCGTTGTGTCGTTTGCCTCATATAATGTGGGCTCGCCCCCGATGCCGCGATATGCCACCCAGCCTTTTTGCGAGGAGGCAATCGGGTTTTCAATGGTGAGGATTTCGTTTACATAAACGCCCGCCAGCGGATAGGCTTTTTCCAAAGCGGTGGCGGCTTCTTCGCTGATGTCTTGCGGCGCAAAATACACAAACACAC
>JAGPHI010000080.1 GCA_018055565.1 Oscillospiraceae bacterium
ATGCGTCATACTGCGCGGCAGGCACACGCAGTGTGTATGCGGCGTGGCGCAGCTTTTCGCCCGCGTAGGTATCGTTTGTGAGATTAGACATTTCCACATAGCCGTTTGCGGTGGCAACAGCCTGCAAAATTGCCGCGCTTGCGGCATCAAAATCGGTGCTTTCCATCGTTAAATCGGCATTTTTTACAAGCATCCGCGCAGGGCGCAGCATGTCGTCTGGCAAAACTTTGTCGGCCGACTGCCCGCTGGGGCTTTGCATGGGCGGCATCACACCGGCCGTAACGGTATTGGCTTCGCCATAAACGCCGCCATCACCCTTCATCTCCATTGCCGGGGCGCTATTAACCGCGTATGTATCCGCCTGCCTTGCCGATTTAGCCCCGCAGGAAGTAAAGATTGCCGACGCCATCGCAAGCGCCAACAGTGCACTGCATAGTTTTGTCATGATAACCGTTCCTTTCTATCATAAAAATGCCCTCTTATCACCTATACATATCAAACAGGGAAAATATTGCAAAGCGCATGCCAAAATATTGTAAAATTGTTTTTGAATATCTTGACAGCGGCGCGCATTGTGCTATAATACAGTTAGACTAATATCTAATTGTTAAACTATTAACATGTTTTCCCAAGAAAGGAACGGAATGTACTATGTTGCAAATTAATCATCTTACCAAAACCTATGCAAGCGGCAAAAAGGCCGTGGACGATTTATCCATCACGGTAAATGCGGGCGAAATTTACGGATTTATCGGGCATAACGGTGCCGGCAAAACCACTACGCTGCGCTCTGTTGCAGGGATTTTGGATTTTGACGGCGGCGAAATTTATATTGACGGGCACTCCATTAATAAGGAGCCTGTGGCCGCGAAAAGCATTATGGCGTTTTTGCCCGATAACCCTGATTTGTATGATTTTATGTCGGGCATTAAATATCTGAATTTTATTGCGGATATCTACAATATTGAAAAAGCAGAGCGCGAGGCGCGCATCAAGCAGTATGCCGATATTTTTGCATTAACCGGCGCGCTTGGCAGCCCCATTGGCGGCTATAGCCACGGCATGAAGCAAAAGCTGGCGCTGATTTCGGCGTTTATCCGAAAGCCCAAGCTTTTGATTTTGGATGAGCCCTTTGTGGGGCTGGACCCTTCTGCCGCATTTGCCATGAAGCAGCTTTTGCGGGAACTGTGCAATGAGGGCGGCGCTGTGTTTTTCTCTACACACGTGTTGGAGGTGGCCGAAAAGCTGTGCGACCGCATTGCGATTATCAAAGACGGGCATCTTGTAGAAAGCGGAAGCACGGCCGACATCGTGGGCAAATCTAGCCTTGAGCATGTGTTCTTGGAGCTTGCGGAAGATAGCGCCGTAAAGTAGATTGGCTTTACAAGCCGCAACACGGCACGGCTGCTGCATTTTGGGGCACAATGTGCCGCGTTTTAGGCGCAAAAACTATCGTGTTTTAGTTGCATAAGCCATCCCCTTCGGGGTGCAAACGCTACCGCGTTTTTAACTGCATGGTGCTGCGTTTCCCCTGTTTGAATGTAAATAAAGGAATGATTATATGATGCGTAAATATTGGGCGCTTGTCCGCGTGAACTTTCGCGGGTTAATCGCAAATTTTGCCGGAAGCAACAATACCGGTAAAAAACGCGCTGCCACTGGCATTGGCGCGCTTTGCTTAATGGCGTTTTTGGGGCTGTATCTTTCGTGTGTGTACAGCATAATGCTGGGCTCGATGCTGCGCGATAGCGGCATGATTGCGCTGATGCCGGTTATTATGGCGCTGGCCACCACGATGATGTCGATGCTGTTTACGGCGTTTGCCGCAACCGGCATTGTGTTTGGCAATAAAGACAGCGATTTGATGCTGTCGCTGCCGCTTTCGGCTTTTGCAGTGATGCTGTCGAAAATTATGGCGCTGTATCTAGAAAATTTGTTTTTTAGCATTTTTATGATGCTGCCCGCGGGCGTTGCGTATTTGGTAATGGGGGGCGAAGGCGGCGTGGGCTTTGTGCTGCGCTATCTTTTGTGCAATATCTTTTTGCCGATTTTGCCCACGTTTTTTTCGCTGATTATCGGCTTTATCCTCAGCTTTGTGCAAGCAAAGTTTGGGCGGCACGCATTGGTGCAAAACATATTGTATCTTGTGTTTTTTGCGCTGATTATGGTGTTTTCGCTGCGGCTGAACACTATGGCGGCCTCGCTTTTGCAAAACGCACCGATGATTTGGAATGTGTTTTCCACGTGGCTTTTCCCGCTGGGGCTGTTTCGTGATGCAATTTACGGCAACTATGCGGCCATGCTGGGCTTTATCGCGCTGATGTGCGCGCCGTTTATCGCCGTGGTATACCTGTTTAGCACGCGTTATAAAAAGATGCTGACCATTTTATCCTCTACCAAAACGCGCAATGATTACCGAATGACCGATTTGAAAACCTCGGGCCAGCTGTCTGCGCTTTTACGCAAGGAATTTGGGCGCTATTTTGGCACGCCCATTTACGTGTTTAACACTGGCATCGGCGTGGTGATGGCGCTTGGCGCGGCGGGGTTTGCCGTTTTTAAAAAGGCCGATGTTGCCATGCTGCTTGTGCAGCTGGAGGGCGCGGGCATGTCCGGCGTGCTGATGCTGCTTGTTTTGGCGGCATCGTTTATGTGCGTGATGACTTGCTCGGCCTGCGTGTCTATCAGCCTTGAGGGCAAAACCCTATGGATTTTAAAAGAAGCGCCCATTGCCACCAAAACAATTTTATTGGCCAAAGCCAGCGTGAATATCGCACTGATTTGGACAATTGCGTTTGTGGCTGCGCCACTTTGCTGGTACGCCTTTTCCCTGCCGCTTTTGCAAGGGCTTGCGCTGGTTTTCCTTTGCTTCGCGTTTGGGCCGTTTGTGGCATTTAGCGGGCTTTTAATTAATCTGTTTTTTCCAAAAATGGATGCCGCCAACGACACGCTTGTGGTAAAACAATCTACAGCGGCGCTGCTGGGCGTGTTTGGCGGGTTTGGCGCAATGGGCATTGGCGCGCTTTTATATTGGCTTTTGTCCGATTATGTGTCGGATGTGGCTTTTGTTTTTGCAAGCGCGCTGGTTTTACTATTGTGCAGCTGGGTATTATGGGTGTTTACAAAAAAACGCGGCGAAAAAATGCTGCAACAGCTTTAAGCGCATAGGAGGCGGCATTGATGACGAACACTGCGCAAACAAAATGCGCGGCTACAAAGGCGCTGTATGCGCAATTAAAAGCGATTACCGAGCAATCGATTGGCAGCAGCAAAGCAAAAACAGGCAAAATAAATAAACATAACAAACCAAAACAAAGCAGGCAAAACGAAATAGGCGGCCTTGCGCACGATGCGCAAGGCCGCCTATTTATTGAATATAGTATTTACCGCTTTACAGCGAGTGATTGCGATGCTTGTCCAAAATGGTTTTAATTTTTTCGTGGGGATCGATAATGGCCGATACCGACATGTCGTGATTGAGCGCGGCGATAAAATAAGCAATGTATTTCGACACGTCCACTTCGTGAAACCATTCGCGCGAGAGCAGCTCTGGTGTGCGATAGGTTAAATTGGTGCCGAAAACGCCTGCGATAATACCGTCGGAATATGCCTTGTCAAATTCTTCAAGGCCGTTTGTAAAGATGGCATACGTGGCATTGGCAAAAATGCGGCGCGCGCCCTTGTCTTTTAGGTTATACGCGATATCCAGCATGGATTCGCCCGACGAGATGATATCGTCTGCGATAAAGATATCCTTGTCCTTTACGCTTTCGCCCAAATACTCGTGCGCCACAATGGGGTTGCGCCCATTGACAATGCGCGAATAATCGCGGCGCTTATAGTACATGCCGAGGTTCACGCCCAGCACGCTTGCGTAATACATATTGCGGTTCATGGCGCCTTCGTCGGGCGAGACAACCATGAAATGGTCGGTGTCTAGCTCTAAATCCGGCAAGGCATATAGCATGGTTTTCAGCACTTGATAGGTGGGCATCACATTGTCAAAGCCCATGAGAGGCACAGCGTTTTGCATGCGTGGGTCATGCGCGTCAAAGGTGACAATGTTGGACACGCCCATTGCTTGCAGCTCTTGCAAGGCCACAGCGCAGTCCAAGCTTTCGCGGTAGCTGCGGCGATGCTGGCGGCTGCCGTATAAAATGGGCATAATCACATTAATGCGATGCGCTTTGCCGCTGGCCGCTTGAATTAGGCGTTTCAGGTTTTGGAAATGGTCATCGGGCGACATTAAATTGTCGTGCCCAAAGATTTTATAGCCCTCGCTGTAATTGCCAACGTCGATAACGATGTATAAATCATCGCCACGCACGGTGGAACGGATAATGCCCTTGCCATCGCCAGAAGAAAAACGCGGGCACTCGCTTTCTACCACATATGTGGGGCGCACAGAGCCTGTTTCCTTTGCCCAGCGCACCAAATGCGCGTCAATTTTACTGGCCAGCTCTCTTGCGCCGGGCGCTGCAATAACGCCAAGCTCCGCCACGCTTTCCTCTTGCTTGAAAAAGTCTTTTGCACTTGTACTTTGTGCCATCCCCAAGACTCAACTCCCACCATGTTTTTTTGTTTTTAGTAATGGATATCGTTTGATTAAAATGCGGCCAATGAAGGCAGCTGCGCACGCAAATTGCTGATATTTTGCTGTTGCTATTATTGTACCACATTATTGTAAAACTTCCGACAGGAAAATGTAAAAAAACCGATTTTCTGTATTTTGCCCACAAAGAATCAGAAAAAATGCATTTTATTATAGGTTTTGTGAAAGAATGAAGGCTATGCCTGTTTTTGCAAAAATTCTTTCACCTTTTGAAAGGTTTCTGCGCTGATATCATGTTCAAACCGGCATGCATCGAGCGCGGCTGTTTCGCGCGATACGCCAAGCGCCGTTATCAAAAAGCGCGTGAGCACCTCGTGCCGTTCTAAAATGCTTTCGGCCTTTAAGCGCCCCTTTTCGGTAAGCACCAGCTTGCCCCCTTGCGAAAACAGCAAATATTCTTCTTTTTCCAAAATAGACATGGCGCGCGAAACGCTGGCCTTTGTAACGGCAAGGCGCTGCGCCACATCGATGCTGCGCACCGCGCCGTTTTCCCTTTGTAAAAGCAGTATGGTTTCTAAATAATTTTCGCCCGATTCCAGCATGATGCACACTCCTTTAATGATGATTGTGAGGGGATTTGATATCGGCCCGTGGATAGTGAATGATAACCCGTAGGGGCGGATTTGATATCCGCCCGTGGATGCATGAAACAAAACGCGCGGGCGGATATCCGCCAAAATGATTGGGCGGCCTTTGCGCATTTGCAATATGGTGCGCGCGGCCTATTTTTCGGGCGGATATGGAATCCGCCCCTACACCACGTGTATAAATATCCAACATTGAATGGTATGATGATACATCGCCCTGTAAACGGTGAACGGTAACCCGTAGGGGCGGATTCAATATCCGCCCGTGGTAAAGGTATAATAACCACTGTGTGGTTATTATACCATATCCGCAGGATATGGTATAATTGCGCATTGGCCTTTGGCCGGCGCTTTTAAATAAAATGGCCGTGGCATAGCCACATGGCCAATAATAACCACTGTGTGGTTATTATACCATATTTTCCTAAGATTGTCATACCCGATAAATCTTTGCAAATTCGTTTCTTTTATTTCCACTCTTGACATTTTTCACACGGCATGGTATTCTAAATGCGCATAGTTAGCATATGCTAACTATCATAAGGAGGGCTTATCATGACACTGGATTCCCTAAAAG
>JAGPHI010000081.1 GCA_018055565.1 Oscillospiraceae bacterium
TTTATGTAAAATAGCGCTTATTTCGCAAAAATCAGCCCGCAAAATCCAATTAACACGATGCGGCACGATTTTAGCTATTGACTTTTTGCGCTGCACATTTATAATAAACTTATATGGAGTGGAACACTGTTCCACATTACGGAACTGATGAAAAGGAGCATGAAGATGCACGAGATTATGAAAAAAATCCGCGATATTGGCATAGTGCCGGTTATTGCGATTAACGATGCCGATAAGGCTGTGCCTTTGGCAAAGGCGCTTTGCGCGGGCGGCCTGCCCGTGGCGGAGATTACCTTTCGCACAGATGCCGCCGAGGAGGCCATTCGGCGCATTTCGCAAGAAGTGCCGGAAATGCTGGTAGGCGCAGGCACAGTGCTAACCAAAGAGCAAGTGGACCGCGCGGCAGCTGCGGGCAGCAAATTTATGGTAAGCCCAGGCTTTAACCCCGAAATTACCCAGTATGCGCTGGATAAAGGCATTGTGTTTGCACCGGGCACGGCCACGCCGGGCGAGATGGAGCAGGCAATGGCGATGGGCCTTGACGTGGTAAAGTTTTTCCCTGCGGAGCAAAACGGCGGCATTGCAAAAATTAAAGCCGTGGCTGCGCCCTATGCCAAGCTAAACTTTATGCCCACAGGCGGCGTAACGGCAGCCAATTTGATGGATTATCTCTCGTTTGACCGCGTAGTGGCCTGCGGCGGCACATGGATGGTAAAGGCCGATTTGATTAACGACGGCAATTGGGACGAAATTACCCGCCTTACCAAAGAAGCGGTAAACGCCATGCTGGGCTTTGAGCTTGAGCATATCGGCGTAAACTGTGAAAACGAGGACGAGGCCATGCAAACGGCCAAGCTGTTTGAGCTGGCGTTTGGCTTTGGCATTGCAAACGGCAGCAGCTCCATTTTCTGCGGCAAGCGCTATATTGAATTGATGAAAGCGGTTGGCCGCGGCAAAAACGGCCATATCGCGATTTTAACCAATTCGCTTTCCCGCGCTGTGGCGCATTTAAAAGCGCGCGGCTTTCAGTTTGACGAGGCAAATGCCATGCAGAAAAACGGCAAAACCATCGGCATGTATTTTGAACAGGAATTTGCAGGCTTTGGCGTGCATCTTTTACAAAAATAAGCAATTGTTAGAAAGGGTTGGACAATACCATGTCTCATAAAATTATCACCTTTGGCGAACTGATGCTTCGCCTTGCGCCCGAGGGCTATTATCGCTTTACACAGGCTGAAACCTATGGCGCCACCTTTGGCGGGGGCGAGGCCAATGTGGCCGTGTCGCTGGCAAATTACGGCCTTGACGCTGCGTTTGTAACAAAGCTGCCGCGCCACGATATCGGGCAGGCCGCTGTGAATTCTTTGCGCAAATATGGCGTAGATACCAGCATGATTACCCGCGGCGGCGAGCGCGTGGGCATCTATTATCTTGAGAAAGGCGCTTCGCAGCGCGCTTCTAAATGCATTTACGACCGTGCACATTCCGCCATTTCTGAAGCCACCGAGGCCGATTTTGACTGGGACGCGATTTTTGACGGCGCAGAATGGTTCCATTTCACCGGCATCACGCCGGCGCTGGGCAAAAACGTGGTGGAAATCTGCCGCGCTGCTTGCAAGGCTGCAAAGGCAAAGGGCGTGAAGATCAGCTGCGATTTAAATTATCGCGGCAAGCTGTGGACGCGCGACGAAGCAAAGGCCGCCATGAGCGATTTGTGCCAATATGTGGATGTGTGCATCGCCAACGAAGAGGACGCAAAGGACGTGTTTGGCATTGAGGCCGAAAACACCGATATCCATGCGGGCAAGCTGAACCACGAGGGCTATAAAAGCGTGGCAAAGCAGCTGGCTGATCAATTTGGCTTTGAAAAAGTGGCCATTACACTGCGTACCTCCATTTCTGCCAATGACAACGATTGGGCGGCCATGCTGTTTGACGGCAAGGAATACTATTTCTCCAAAAGCTATCATATGCATATTGTGGATCGCGTGGGCGGCGGCGACAGCTTTGGCGCAGGGCTTATCTATGGCACTGTGATGGGCAAAGCACCGCAAGACGCGCTGGAATTTGCCGTGGCGGCATCCTGCCTCAAACACAGCGTGGAAGGCGATTACAATATGATGAGCGTTGACGAAGTGCAAAAGCTTGCAGGCGGCGACGGCTCAGGACGTGTACAACGGTAGTTAGCGCTTACCGTTTCGATACAATTCTATATCTCCAAATACAAAAGGCCTCGAATCTTTGATTCGGGGCCTTTTGTATTGCGGGCAAACGATTTGCGGTTTCTTTAAAAATTTTGCGATGTGCGCTTTCATATGCGCGTGTGTGCCCTTGCGCCTTTTGCATTGCACCAAAAAATAAAGACAAAATATGCAACAAAACTACAAAAATTGCAAGGATAATAAAAAATTTGCGGTCATGGTACAAAAATTCTTTGATACTTTGTGAAATTTGCTGTAAGATTAACCCTTTCATTATTTCCAAATTATGTTATAATTTATTTTATAAGTGATACTACTAAATTTGCGCAACGCGAAAGGAGGCAGGCATGAAACGAAAAACCAATCCGGTTATTGTAATGCTTATTGGTTGTGCGATGCTTCCCTCGGTGTTGATTGCATGCCTGTTTTTAATCATTGGCGCAATTCGCAACACAGCAACCATTCGGCAGGATATTTCCGCGGCTGTAGATTTGCAGGTGCGCAGCGTGGAAAGCTTTTTCCAAATGAACGGTGAAGCGCTGGACATTCTAACACAGCTGGTGCAGCCGCAGCGCGTTTTGCAAATGACGGCCGAGCAGCACCGCACCGATGTTGTGCCTTTAGATGTTGAAAAAGTGGCCTACAGCAAGGCGGTAGACAATGCGCGTGAGATTTTAGATAGCTGGATTATGCATCAGCCGGCGCTTGACCGTGTGTCGATTGTGGATATGTCCAATCAAATTATTGTTTCCAGCAAAGTGCGTTTAGAGGGGCAAAAATCGCAGCTTGAAGATCGATATCTTGCGCGCATTTGTAAGGGCGAAGTGATTGTGACACGCCTGTTTGAAGACGCGTATGCAGATAATGCGATGGCATTTATTATTGCAAAGCCTCTTATGCAGGATGAAAACTGCTTGGGCTTTTTAATGCTGAGTGTGCGCCCAGAGGCATTGGGGGCGCTGTTTAAGGACGCGCGGTATTTTGAAACCGGCGAGGTAGCACTGTTGGACGTGGGCAATCTGAAAGTGGCGTGCAGTGATGCCACTTGCCAGCCCGGCTCTCATGAAGACGAAATTGTGAATCAGCAACTGAATAATCATATCGAGTCGCGGGGCAGCTTTACGTATCGGCAGCAAGGGGAAAAATACTTGGCGCATTATGTCCGTTTTGAAGAAACGGGATGGACGGTGCTTTGCACGGTGCAAAGATCCGAATTTAATATTCCGGCTTGGCGCATATTGCTGTATGCTTTACTGTTTATTGGCATTGTGCTGATTTTTGTGGTGTTGATGCGGCGCGCAATTATTATGCGCTTTGAAAAGCCAATGAACGGCCTTTTGGATAATTTGCATCAAATGGAAGAGGGCGGATATTCCGAGCGCATCCCCTATCTTGGCAATAATGAATTTACCGTGATTGGTGCTTCGTTTAACCGCCTGATGGCGCGCGTAGAGCACGACAATCGCGAGCTTGCCATTAAGGAAGAGCGATATCGCATTGCCAACGAGCAAAGCAATAGCGTAATTTTTGAATACAGTGTGGAAAACAGCGCCTTTACCTGCTCGCCAAATGCGTGCGAATTTGCGGCATATCCCGCCTTTACAAAGGGCTTTCCCGAAAGCATTGTGGAGCTGGGCGTGCTGCATTCCGAGGAGGCCGCACAGTTTAGCCGCTTATTCACAGCCATGACGCATGGCCGCAGGCAAGGCGCGATGGAGCTGCGCATTCGCACATATCGCGATGAATTTCATTGGTACAGCCTTTTACTTACCACAATTATCGACACCACCACCTTTAAGCCGTTGCGCGTGGTGGGCAAGCTGACCGATATTGATCAGGAAAAAAAGATGACGGCCAACCTTACGTTTAAGGCCGAGCGCGACCCGCTAACCAGTATTTACAATAAATCCACTACGCAATCGCTGATTTCGCAGCTGCTGGCAGAGCGCCAGCAAGACGCTTTTTATGCGCTGATTGTTATGGATGTGGATAATTTTAAGGGCATCAACGATAATTATGGCCACCAAAAGGGCGATGCGGTGCTGATGGAAATTGCAAGCACATTAGCTAGCCAGTTGCGCGGCGAAGATATTGTGGGGCGCATCGGCGGCGATGAATTTATGATTGTGCTTAGCGCGATGCCCAGCCGCGAGGCGGTGGGGGCAAAGGCGTCCCGCCTTTTGGCAGAGCTGCGCAAAATTATGCTTTGCGAAGCAGAGGGCGTTCACCTTACATGCAGCATGGGCGTGGCGCTTTGCCCGAAAGACGGCGTAGGATTCAGCCAGCTGTATGCCAGCGCCGATAACGCGCTGTATGTGCGCAAGCGAGCCGGCAAGGACGGGTATTCGTTCTATCGCGAAGAAAGCGAGCAGTAAAACGCCAAAGCGTGCGCATTGGCGCTTTGCTTTGCTGCATATGTTTAAATGGCGGTTAAACGCCCATCCGATAAAGCGTGCAAATGTGCATAAAGGCATAAAGCATATGATGTAAAGGCAGGGACGAACGGTGCAAATAGAAAAAGAATACGCATTTACCCTGCCGCATGGCTATATAGACGGGCATGGCACACTGCATCAAGCGGGTGTTATGCGCCTAGCCACTGCGGCGGATGAGATTGCGCCGCTGCGCGATTTGCGCGTAAAGCAAAACCCCGCTTATCTGACCATTTTGATTTTATCTCGCGTCATCATCCGTTTGGGCACAATGATACATGTGGATGAAGCGCTAATTGAAAAACTTTCTGCGCAAGATTTGGCGTATTTAGAAATGTTTTATCAAGCAATCAATGCGCCGCAGGAACAATAGCATAGTAAAGCGGGCTGTGCCACAGTGCAAATTGTGGCACAGCCCGCTTTTTTGTGTTGTTTGGATGCGGCCTTTGGTCGGCTTTTCGCCAAGCCTTTTTGCTTGGATACTGGGATGCGGGCTTTTACTCGGCGCTTGGGGTGCAACCTTTTGCTCGGCGCTTGGGGTGTAACCTTTTGCTCGGCGCTTGGGTATAGCTTGTTGGTTATAGCTTGGGTATGCCTTTTGGCCGAGTGTTTGGGCATAACTTTTTTGTCGTTTGCTTGGATAAATCGTTTAGTCGCTGTTTGGGCATAGCTGTTTTCAATGCAAATCGTTTTAGTTAACGCATTGTAATGCTTTCCACAGGGCATTCTACGGCACAGTTTGCGCATGCGTTGCATGCCTCTTCGCGGATGACATACCGTTCATTGGCAAACACAATAGCGTCATTCGGGCAAACAATTTCGCAGTTACCGCACAAAATACAAGCATCGTTAATAAAAAAGGGCATCTTATTCACCTCCATATCATTCAAATCAACATTCCGCACCTGCACTGCGGGAAAATGTATTTTCGTGCCATTTTGGCTGTACTGATAATTTTGCAATCGGTTTCGTTTGCGTATCGGCAAATCTTCTTACTGCATTATAGCACGATTAAAGGCATAAAAAAAGACAGACCCGTTTATTAAAAACAGGTCTGTCTTTTTGGCACCCCCAGCAGGAATCGAACCTGCACTTAGCCCTTAGGAGTAGCGTTTGAAGGGGTAA
>JAGPHI010000082.1 GCA_018055565.1 Oscillospiraceae bacterium
CCCTTAGCGAGGTATCAAAGCTGCTAACCGATGACACTTTAGACGTAATTATTTCGGCAAATCGCCGTTTTATTGTGTTTACTGCGGGCGATTATACCATTATCAGCCGCTTAATAGAGGGCGAATTTTTGGACTACAAGCGCGTTATCCCCGAGGGCTTCAAAACAAAGGTTGTTTTGGATGTGCGCGATTTTGTATCGTCTATTGAGCGCGCCAGCCTCATTATCACCGAGCGATTAAAAAACCCGCTGCGCATTTTATTTGATGATAAAATTACCATTCGCTGCCAAACCACACTGGGCAAGGTTGTGGATGAAATGGAGGCAAAAATAGAGGGTGAAGCCGTAGAAATTGGCTTTAATAACCGCTATTTATTGGATGCGCTGCGCCATTCGGGCTGCGACAAGCTGGTATTGGAAATCAATGGCCCGCTATCGCCCGTAAAGGTGATTCCCGAAAACGGCGGTGATTTTATTTTTCTGGTATTGCCGGTGCGCTTTAAAAACGATTAAACACTGCACGCTCCCAAGAAAGGAACGCACATGAGAAAAGTACCCATAACAACAGAATATATCAAGCTGGACGCGCTATTAAAATATACAGGGGTTTGCGGCACCGGCGGCGAAGCAAAGGCTGTTATACAAGAAGGCATGGTAACGGTGAACGGCGAGGTATGCACACAGCGCGGCAAAAAGCTGGTTAAGGGCGATAAAATTCAATTTGACGAAGAAGAGATTGAGGTAATCGCAAAGTGAAGCTCGAAAGCCTTTGTGTAACCGATTATCGCAATATCAAACAGGCCTCTTTGTCGTTTTCAGACGGGTTAACCGTTATTTGCGGCAAAAACGGGCAGGGCAAAACCAATCTTTTGGAAAGCATTTGGCTTTTGACAGGCTCTAAAAGCTTTCGCGGGGCAAAGGACGCAGAGCTAATTCGCAAAGAGGCCAATTTTGCAATTGTAAACGGCACATGCAGCACAGGCCAAAGCGAAACGAATATTCATCTGCTGATTGGCAGCGAGGCAAGCGAAAAAAAGGGAAGAACAGCCAAAACAAACGGCGTGGATATCGGCAGGGCTACCAATCTTGCCGGCATATTTACAGCCGTTGTATTTGAGCCTGGGCATTTAAGCCTTGTAAAAGGCAGCCCCGATGGCCGCAGAAAAATGATTGACGCAGCCATTTGCCAATTGTATCCGTCGTATCTTTCTGTGCTGCGCAAATACACAAGGCTGATTACGCAAAAAAATGCGCTTTTAAAAAGCCGCGAGAGTATGCGCTATAAAATCGACCTTTTGGATGTGCTGGATAAATCGCTTGCACAAAACGGCACCGAGATAAGCCGCCGCAGGCGAGAATATTTAGAAATGCTGTATCCGTTTGCAAAAAGCGTTTACCAAGAAATTGCAAAAGGCAGCGAAACATTGGCGCTGCAATATCAGCAAAGCTTTGGCAGCGAGGGGCTTGCGGCACAGCTTTTACAAGCGCGAGAAACCGATTTGCGCGCGGGCTTTTGCACCGCAGGGCCGCACCGCGAAGATTTTACAATTTTTTTATCCGACACCGAAGCAAAAACCTTTGCCAGCCAGGGCCAACAGCGCAGCTGTGTGTTAAGCTTAAAGCTGGCCGAGGCCGCCGTGGCAAACGCCATTACAGGCGAGCATCCTGTTATGCTGTTTGATGACGTATTGTCTGAGCTTGACCATGAACGGCAAGCGTATCTGCTGGACAATATGGAAAATAAGCAAACGATTGTTACCGCCTGTGATGCCGAGATTTTTCATAAAACAGGCGGGGCTGTATATGAGATGAACAGCGGGCAATTAACACAGCGCATCCTATAAACAGAAAGGACGCTTTGCGATATGTATTTGCATCTTGGGCAGGAAACCATTGTAAACACGCAGGACGTGCTGGGCATCTTTGATATAGACGCAACCTCCATTTCCAAGCACACGCGTGATTTTTTAAATCAAGCCGAAAAAAACGGCAAGGTGATTAATGTATCGCAGGAATTGCCAAAAAGCTATATCGTAACCGGCACGGGCCCCGCAACAAAGGTGTACATCAGCCAAATATCGCCCACCACGCTGGTGAAGCGCAGCGGCTATTTGGAAGATATGAAGATAGAGAAAAAAAAGGAATGGTTTTAAATTTGAAGGAACGCTCTTTCAAATCGGAAAGGAATGTTTGTATTAATGGCAGAAAATAAGCAACACGAATATGACGGCAGCCAAATTCAAGTGCTGGAGGGCCTTGAAGCAGTGCGCAAACGCCCCGGCATGTATATTGGCTCTACAGGGCCGCGCGGCTTGCATCATCTGGTGTATGAAATTGTAGATAACGCAATTGATGAAGCACTTGCCGGTTTTTGCAATCATATCGAAGTATCCATTTTAAAGGATGATATCATCGAGGTTACGGATAATGGCCGCGGCATCCCAGTGGATATTCAGCCAAAGCTTGGCATTCCCGCCGTTACCGTGGTTTTTACCATTCTGCACGCGGGCGGCAAATTTGGCGGCGATAATTCCGGCTACAAGGTGGCGGGCGGCTTGCACGGCGTGGGCGCAAGCGTGGTAAACGCGCTGTCTGAATGGCTGGAAGTAAGCGTGGTTAAAGACGGAACCGAATATTGCCAGCGCTTTCAGCGCGGCGTAGAGGATGCCCCCTTGCAAATGATTGGCAAAAGCGACAGGCAAACAGGCACACGAGTGCGCTTTAAGCCCGATGCAGAAATATTTGAAGAGCTATTATATGATTACGACATTTTGCTTACGCGCCTGCGCGAAGAGGCATTTTTAAATGCGGGTGTGCGCATCACGCTTTCTGACATGCGAAACGAAGAAGAAGTGAAAGAAAGCATGTGTTACGAGGGCGGCATTCGCAGCTTTGTGGATCATATCCACACACGCAAGCAAGTTACCGTGCTGCACCCCGATGTAATTTATCTGCGCGGCCAGCTGAACGACAGCATCGCCGAAGTGGCGCTGCAATATAACGACAGCTATAACGAATTAATTTTGTCGTTTGCCAATAATGTGCACACGCCCGATGGCGGCACGCACGAGCAAGGCTTTAAAAACGCCATTACGCGCGTATTTAATGATTTTGGGCGCGAAAAGGGCTATATTAAAGAAAAAGACGATAATTTACAAGGCAACGATGTACGCGAGGGCCTTACTGCGGTGATCAGCGTAAAGCTGACAGATGCACAGTTTGAAGGGCAAACCAAAGCAAAGCTGGGCAACACCGAAATACGCGGGCTTGTAGAAGGCATGGTATACGAAAAGCTGAAAGAGTTTTTTGAGGAAACACCGGCCGTGGCAAAAGCCATTTACGAAAAAGCGCTGAACGCCGCCCGTGCGCGTGAAGCCGCAAAGCGCGCACGCGAGCTTGTGCGCCGTAAATCCGCGCTGGAATCCAGCCGTATGCCCGGCAAATTGGCCGATTGCCGCGAAAAAGACCCCGTTAAAACCGAAATATACATCGTTGAGGGTGATTCGGCCGGCGGCAGCGCCAAGATGGGCCGCGATTCAAACATCCAAGCCATTTTGCCGCTATGGGGCAAAATGCTAAACGTAGAAAAAGCACGGCTTGACAAAGTATATGGCAACGAAAAGATGATGCCGGTGGTAACGGCGCTGGGCTGCGGCCTCGGTGACGATTTTGATTTATCGCGCCTGCGGTATCACAAAGTGTTTATCATGGCCGATGCTGACGTGGACGGCTCGCATATTTGCACGCTTTTGCTCACGTTTTTCTTCCGCTTTATGCGTCCGCTTTTAGATGGCGGGCATGTGTATATTGCGCAGCCGCCGCTATTTAAAATGGTGCGCGGCAAAGAAATCCGCTATGCCTACAATGAAGCAGAAATGAGCCGTTTTTCCGAAGAGATGGGGCAGGGCACAAAAATCAGCCGCTATAAGGGTCTTGGTGAGATGAATCCCGAACAGCTTTGGGAAACCACGATGAACCCCGAAAATCGCGTGATTGTACAAATCAGCGTAGAGGATGCCGCCGCGGCAGACGAAACCTTTACAATTTTGATGGGCGACAAGGTAGAGCCGCGCAAAGAATTTATCGAGCAAAACGCGCAGTACGTGAAAAATTTGGATATCTAATGCAGTGCTTTGCATTTGCCCCGCTAACACCGCAGCAAAACGCGCGCCGTATCGATGGCGGCTGCAAACAAAGATAAGCAAACACATCTCAGACAAAAGCGTCCCCAGAAAGGAATGGTCATTTTAATGAGTGAAGAGTTTACAAATATCGGCGGAACAAAGCTGATTGTTCGCGATATCGAAAAAGAAATGAAAACAGCGTTTCTTGAATACTCGATGTCGGTTATCGTTGCGCGTGCGCTGCCCGATGTGCGCGACGGATTAAAGCCTGTGCATCGGCGTATTTTATACACCATGCACGAAATTGGCAACGATGCGTCCCGCGCATACAAAAAATCCGCCGAAACGGTGGGCGCTGTGCTGGGCTCGTATCACCCGCATGGTGATGCCTCGGTATATGACGCAATGGTGCGTATGGCGCAGGATTTTTCGTTGCGGTATCCGCTTGTGGACGGGCAGGGTAACTTTGGCTCTGTTGATGGCGACCCCCCTGCTGCCTATCGTTACACCGAAGCGCGCATGAGCAAAATTGCGGTTGATTTATTGACCGACCTTGAAAAAGACACCATTGATTGGGTGCCCAACTACAACGAAGAAAAGCTAGAGCCATCTGTTTTGCCCAGCCGCATCCCCAATCTTTTGGTAAACGGCTCTACAGGCATCGCGGTGGGCATGGCCACCAATATTCCCCCGCACAATCTTTGCGAAGTTATCGACGGTGTAATTTGCCTGATTGATAATCCCGAATGCGAGCTTGCCGATTTGATGGAGCACATCAAAGGGCCGGATTTCCCAACGGGCGGCATCATCATGGGGCGCAGCGGCATTCGCGCGGCCTACGCCACGGGGCGCGGCAAAATCACATTGCGCGGCAGAGCAGAAATTGAAGAAAAAGCAGGCGGCCGCTTTCATATTATCGTTACGGAAATTCCGTACATGGTTAATAAATCGCGCCTTTTGGAAAGCATTGCCGATTTGGTAAAGGATAAAAAAATCGAGGGCATTTCGGACTTAAATGACGAATCCAATCGCGAGGGTATGCGCATTGTGATTGAACTGAAGCGCGAGGCAAACCCGCAGGTGATTTTAAATCAGCTTTACCGCTACACCCAGCTGCAAGACACCGTTGGTGTTATCATGCTTTCACTGGACAAGGGCATCCCCAAAGTGATGAACTTGAAAACCATGCTTGAAAAATATCTTGCGTTCCAAGACGAGGTTATTCGCAGACGCACCTTGTTTGATTTAAAAAAGGCGCAGGAACGCGCGCATATTTTAGACGGCTTAAAACGCGCCACCGATGTAATCGACGCGATTATCGCCGCCATTCGCGCATGCAAGGGCGGGCAGGCCGAGGCAAAACAAGTTGTGATGGAGCAATTTGGCTTCGATGATGTGCAGGCCGCCGCGATTGTGGCGTTCCGCATCGGCCAATTGGCTGGGCTGGAAATTATGAAAATCGAAAACGAATTGGCTGACCTTGAAAGCAAAATCAGCGCATGGAATGCCATTTTGGCAGACGACGCGCGCGTTTTGGCCATTGTGCGCGAAGAGCTTTTGGCTTTGCGCGCCAAATACGGCGATGACCGCCGCACCGAGATTGCGCATGT
>JAGPHI010000083.1 GCA_018055565.1 Oscillospiraceae bacterium
GCAAAATGCATCCACCCAAAAAGAGGTGAAAACAGTTCCGCGCGCGGCCTGTATGCGCGAAAGGCATTGCGCAATTGTGCAGCTGCGCGATAAAAGCTCCAGCCGATCGCATAGACAAATAAGGCCAGCTAAATGGTCCTGCGGCAGCACTTTTCCAATTTTGCTATACTCGGTGGCGGGCAAATGATGATATAAAACACTGTCGGTTTTGTCCGACAATGATGAAAATGCTTTTAAAAAAAGCGCCCCGTATAACGCATGCTCCATACAGTTATGCGATTCAAAAGACAGCAAATTGGTGATGTCGGAGGTTTTATACGCGCCAATATCATGCACAAGCGCTAAAACAGATGCGTCCTGCACTTCGCGTGCAGAAAATTGCCACGGGCGTGCCGCAAGCACCTCGTGCACCAAAAAGCTAACGCGCTTTCCGTGCCCCGCCATGCGCATATCCACGTGGTTAAGCGTGCGTTCAATAATTGTAAGTATATTGCTACTGTTCATCAGTTTCAATGCAAATCAATCCATTCTGCCGCCAAAGCTGCTGTGCCCCACGGCTGTAAGAATTCCATGCGCTCGCCCAAAGCAGAAACGCATTTACATGAATTTTGCCATTGCTATTGTAACATAACAGTATACGAATTTACAGCTTTTTTGTGACAAAAATGCATTTTTATGCGTTTTGCAGGAAAAAAAGATGCATCCCTTACACAAAATCGTTTTGCGCAAGGGATGCATATTATAAAAAGCGGGTTATTTTGCCGATTCTAGTTCCTTTTTCCAAGCGTCAAAGCCTTCCATTACCTTATCATAGGTCTTGCCCGATATTTCGGGTAGCTTGTCGCCCCATGCCTTTTCGGCTTCATCGAAGCCCTTTTTCACGGCGTTCTTTAGTGTGTCGAATTTGGATGCATCCCCGCCCGAAAGCGCTTTTGCCATATCTAAAATGCGTGTGGATACCGCATCCACCGACCATTCGCCGCCCTCGGCAATGGCGGCCTGTGCTTTAGTGCGGTCCGCTTCGCTCACTTTAATATTGGCAAAGGTGGCTTTGTTAAAATGATTTACCTGCGTGCCCAACATGTCGCCAAGCATTTTGTTAAATTCGGAAAGACGCGCTTCATTAATTGCGCGAAGCTCATCCAAATTCAATTTTTCGGGCTTTGTGTAAATGCCTGCGTTTTCACCGCTGCCACCTTTTACAAAGGTGTCGGTTTTTTTGGTGGTGGTAGCAGCCTTGTCTGCAATCTTTTGCTGTGCCGCTGCATCCACAGCTGTGGCACGCGCCGTTTTTGCGTCAAACAGCGATGCGTTTGTTTTGATAGGCTCTATCATTGTGTGTAATCCTCCTTTTTTATAATAAACTCGCTTAACAGTATATTCGGCAGAAATTGTTGGGAATTAAGGCAAAATGCAGTTTATTTCCAAATATTTGTAAGGCGCAAAAACAATGTATAAACGGACAGCCAAAAGGAAAGCCCATATCTTGCACAAAATGTGCAAGATATGGGCTTGTGTTTCATAGCTTGGGTTTCAAAGCTTAGGGTTTATAACTTAGGGTTTATTCGGTCATCAAGGCGCAAACGGCGTTGGCATAAGCCACGGGATCCTCTACGGGCATGCCCTCAATTAACAGCGCTTGATTAAACAAAAGCTGTGCATATGCCTCGATTTTTGCGGTATTGCCATCGGCAAACAATGTTTGCAGCTTTGCAAAAACAGGATGTGTTGCGTTAATTTCAAGCACTTTTTCGCTTTTAACCTTTTCTTCGGTGGGCATGCTGTTGAGCACCTTTTCCATCTCGATGGAAAGCGCGCCGGCGCTTGTAAGGCAAACGGGATGGCTAACAAGGCGTTCCGAAACGCGCACCTCGCTTACCTTATCGCCCAAAGCCTCTTTCATTGCAGCAAACAAATCCTTGCTTTCTTCGTTTTTGGCTTTGATTTCCTCTTTTTCCGCCTCGGTTTCAAGGCCGAGGTCGCCAGAAGAGATATTGCGAAATTCTTTTTTGTCATACTCACGCAGGATTTGCAGCACAAATTCGTCCACATCGTCTGTGAGATACAAAATATCAAAGCCCTTTGCTAAAATGCGCTCTGCCTGCGGCAGTTTCGCAAGACGTTCGGCGTTGTCGCCTGCGGCATAATAAATATATTTTTGTTCTTCGGGCATTTTGGCGATATATTCTTTAAACGTAACAAGCTGATTTTCTTTGCCACTCTTGAACAAAAGTAAATCTTGCAAAAGGTCTTTATTGGTGCCGTAGCCTGTATAGCAGCCAACCTTTAGCTGTAAACCAAAATTTTTGAAAAACGCATCATACGCTTCGCGCTCGTTTGTTAGCATGGCGGTAAGCTCTGCTTTGATTTTCTTTTCAAGCGAAGCGCGTATCACGCGCAGCTGGCTGTCATGTTGCAGCATCTCGCGGCTGATATTCAGCGAAAGGTCCTGGCTGTCCACAAGGCCCTTGATAAAGCTGAAATAATCCGGCAGCAAATCGGCACATTTATCCATGATTAACACGCCGCTGGCGTATAACTGCAAGCCTTTTTCATATTCCTTGCTATAATAATTGTATGGTGCGCGCGCGGGAATGAATAAAAGCGAGCTATAGGTGGCCGCGCCCTCGGTTTTGCTTTGGATAACACGCGCGGGGTCCTCGTAATCCATGAATTTTTCTTTATAGAAAGCGTTGTATTCTTCGGGCTTTACGCTCTTTTTAGCCTTATGCCAAAGGGGTACCATGCTGTTTAACGTTTCGTCCTCTTGCACGGTTTCGTATTCGTTTTCAGTGCCTTCTTTCAAATGCGAATGCTCGCGCAGCATTTTAATGGGATAGCGGATATAATCCGAATATTTTTTCACGATGCCTGTAAGGCGATATTCCTCTAAAAATTCGTCGTATTTGTCATCGCCGTTATTTTCTTTTACCACTAAAATAACATCGGTGCCGGCTTTTTCTTTTTCGCAAGGCGTAATGGTGTAGCCGTCGGCGCCCTTCGATTCCCATTTCCATGCCTCGCTCTCGCCAAACGCGCGGCTGATAACCGTGACATCGCTTGCCACCATAAAGGCCGAATAAAAGCCTACGCCAAATTGGCCGATGATATCAATTTTGCTGTTGCCGCCGTTTTCTTGCTTAAAATCAAGGCTGCCGCTTTTTGCAATCGTGCCCAAGTTTTTCTCAAGCTCGTCTTTGGTCATGCCGATGCCGTTATCCGAAAGGGTAATCACGCGATTGGCTTTGTCTACCGTAAGCCGAATTGCAAAATCGCCTTTTTTTAATGCGACGCTGTCGTCTGTGAGAGAGCGAAAATACAACTTATCAATTGCATCGCTTGCATTGCTGATAAGCTCACGCAAAAAAATCTCTTTGTGTGTGTAAATAGAGTTAATCATTAAATCAAGAAGTCTTTTTGACTCCGCTTTAAATTGTTTGACCGCCATTGTAATAGCCTCCAAAATATTAAATTAGCACTCTTATCAACAGACTGCTAATTTAATATACACCTATCCTTTAAAAAGTTCAATACTTTTTAAAAAAGTTTAAAATCAGTTCATAAATTTTCCGCTTCAGATAAAGCAGTGTACGCCTGTTTTGCAAGAAGGGCTTTTTTATTTCTAAAAAGTGTGGTAAACTAATACATTGAGATAATGCAGTCTTAAAGCATTTTACTTTCACAAGGAAGGATGATACCATCATGGCAAAACGTAACGCATATACTTCGCTTGCACATTCGCGGGCGAACTATTATATTAAAGGCTCTCCGGTACAGTTTGTGCAAGTGGAGCTGCTGCGCGAGGAAAGCAGCGGCGACATCTTGGTAACGCTTACCTTTAAAAATTTATACCAGCGCCTATTAACGGGCTGCAAGATACATTTTACCTGCAAAAATGCGCTGGGCGCATTGATTGCGGAAGAGGATTTCAGCTATGAGGACTTGGCGGTCCTTGAGGGCGAGCTGTTTGGCAATAATGACGCAGTGTTTATTTCGGCTCAGCCCATTGCCAGCGTTGAGGTGGATTTAGTGGGCGTTTGCTTTGAAAGCGGGCGCTGGCATGATATGACCGTATACGAAAAAGTGCGCCTTGCGCCGCTGCGTCCGCTGGCCGAAGAAGCCCGCGCGGTGCTGCACCGCACGCTTGGTGCTGCGGATTTGCAATATCGCCCGGCGCAGTCTGAAGAGGGCTGGCAATGCACCTGCGGCGCATTTAATTATAACGCGGGCAAAAGCATAGCTGTGTGCAGCGAATGCGGCATGGATAAAACCATGCTGTTTAGCGCAATGCGCGATTTAGAAAGCCCCCGCGGCGAGGGCACACGTGTGTTTTCCGCGGTTTCGCCCGATGCGGTGCGCCGTGGTGGCAGTGCCGCCAGCGAAACGCGCGCGTTCACACCGCCCACCTCTGTGCAGCAAAAGGCTGCGGCAGTGCAGCGCACATCGGCGCGCGGCGGGTATTCTATTATGAGCGATAAAACCGCCGATTTTATTGTAAAATTTGTTCCGTTTATTGCGCTTGGCGCTTCCAGCATCTATGTGATTGGCGCACTTTTAATGAAAAGCCTGTTTTTTTAAATTTGCACCGCTTCTTATCAGTTCATTATGATAAACTCAAACATATCCCCAGAAAGGAACACAGAAACCTATGCCAAAAAAACAAGCCGCCTATACCAATGAAAGCATTACCAGTTTAAAAGGCGCCGACAGAGTGCGTAAGCGTCCGGGTGTTATTTTCGGCTCTGACGGCATCGAGGGCTGCGCGCATTCTATTTTTGAAATTTTGTCAAACTCGATCGACGAAGCGCGCGAGGGGTATGGCAATCAAATCAATATCACCAAATTTAAAGACAATTCCGTAGAGGTAGAGGATTTTGCCCGCGGCATGCCGGTAGATTTTAACAAAAACGAGGACAAGTATAACTGGGAGCTTTTGTTTTGTGAAATGTATGCGGGCGGCAAGTATACGGCAGGCGGCGACAATTACGAGTATTCATTAGGCCTTAACGGCCTCGGCCTTTGCGCCACGCAATACGCGTCCGAGTGGATGACTGCGGATATTTATCGCGATGGCTATCATTATCATTTGGATTTTCGCAAAGGCGAAAACGTTGGCGGCCTGCAAAAAGAAGAAAGCAATAAAAAACGCACGGGCTCTATCATTCGCTGGAAACCCGATACCGAGGTTTTCACCGATATCAATGTGCCCAGCGAATATTATTTGGATGTTATCAAGCGCCAGGCCATCGTAAATGCGGGCGTACATTTTACGTTTGTGGATGAATCCGATGGCACGCGCAAAACCACCGAGTTTTGCTATGCACAAGGCATTCAAGATTTTGTTGAAGAAATCGCCGATAATGAAAGCTTAACGCCTGTTATATTTTGCCAATCTACCGCCAGCGGACGCGATAGAGAGGACATGCCCGATTATAAAGTAAAGATGAGCGCCGCGTTTTGCTTTTCCAATAAAACGCAGCTGTTGGAGTATTATCACAACTCCAGCTGGCTTGAGCACGGCGGCAGCCCCGATCGCGCGGTAAAAACGGCGTTTGTCAATCAAATTGACGCTTTTTTAAAGCAGAAGAATCTATATAAAAAAGGCGAAAGCAAAATTACGTTTACCGATGTGCAGGATTGTTTAATTTT
>JAGPHI010000084.1 GCA_018055565.1 Oscillospiraceae bacterium
CGGCGGCTTTATCGGCGTTTGGCGTAACACGCGCCAATTCGTCGCCAGTGCCATAGGTTTCGTGGCATATCTGCGCGGCAAACGCCGTAAGTGCCTTTGCTTCGCTTGTGTGGGCGGTTTTCATAAATTGGCCAAAATAAACGCGCAACCCTGCGCCTGCGGCGCGTAAGCACAGGCCCAGCGCGGCTGTGGTTTTGCCTTTGCCGTTGCCCGTGTATATCTGGGTGTAGCCCTGCTCCATCGTCATCACCCTGCCTTTCAAAACAGTGGCGTGCAAAATAAAAAAGCGCCGCCCTTGCGGCTTTGCACTGTCTATCCAAAATTATAAGCGATATCATCGCGATTCGCAACCTGTGAAATAAAATATTGTTAAAAATCTATTGGAATTGAAAGAAACTTTCGGTATAATAGAAGTAATCAATGTGTACAAAATTTTACAACAAAACAGAAAGGAATGTGCATAATGAATATTATTCCACGCCCCAATCATCTTGTGCGCGACGATGCGCCCAGCTTTGTATGGGAAAACGGCTGCGGCGTGTGGTTTGCGCCACAGCTTGCCGCATGTAAGGAGGCATTTTGCGCGTATATCAGCGAAAACACTTGCGTGCCCTATATTGAGGTCAGTGAAGAAAAGGCCGCCATCCGCTTTTATTATAATGCCAAGCGCAAGGCCGAGGGCTACACCTTAGCCATTGCATCGCACAGTATTATTGTAACGGCAAGCAGCGCGGCGGGCGCATTTTATGCCATTCAAAGCCTGCGGCTTTTGCTTGAGGCCGATTTGCCGCACAAGCGCTATACCTGCCCGTGCATGCACATACAAGATGCCCCAGCCTTTGCGTGGCGCGGCGTGCACCTTGACAGTGCGCGGCACTTCACCGAAAAGGATGAGGTGCTCAAAATTATGCACATGATGGCGCTGTGTAAAATGAATGTGCTGCATATGCATCTTACCGATGATCAGGGCTTTCGCATTCCCATTCAAAAATACCCCGAAATTAACCGCGTTGCTACCGTGCGCCACGGTACACAGCTGCATTTTAGCCGCAGCGAGGAGTACGACACGGCAGATTATGCCGCCCAGTACACCCGCGAGGACATTGCAGAAATTGTGGCCTTTGGCAAACAAAATCACATTCGCGTTGTGCCCGAATTTGATATCCCTGGGCATTGCCTTGCCCTAATTGCAGCGATGCCGCAGCTTTCGTGCAAGGGCGAAAAGCTGGATGTATGGCCAAAGTTTGGCATCAGCGATGATATCCTATGCGCGGGCAAGGCCGAGGTGTACACGGTAATCAAGGATATTATTGACGAGATTATCGCCTTGTTTGACCCCGAATATATCCATCTTGGCGGCGACGAAGCGCCCAAGAAGCGCTGGGAGCAGTGCCCGCATTGTCAGGCGAAAATCAAAGCGCTGGGCCTTGCAGATGAGCATGCGCTGCAAGCGCATATGTTTAACGAGCTGTCGGCGTATGCACTGTCAAAGGGTGTTAAGGTTATCGGCTGGAACGAATGCCTGAATGACCAGCTGGACATCGGCGTAATCAACGAGCATTGGTTTCCTAAAAACCTTGCCGACACCACCGAGCATTTAAACCGTGGCCGCGCCACCATCTTTTCGTATTATAATGCCTATTATTTTGATTTTCCGTATGCAGGCACGCCGATGAACGTGACGTATCAGCAAGACATCGTGCCAAAGGGCACGCCAAAGGACAAGGCAAAACAGGTGCTGGGCATCGAGTGCTGCGCTTGGTCGGAATGGCTGCGCCGCCGCGAAAATTTGGAATATCATCTTTTCCCACGCCTATTTGCCGTGGCAGAGCGCGCGTGGACGCGCGGCAAAAACTATGCGGCCTTTATCGAAAGCCTCGGCGCATACCGCCCGCTTTTAGAAGCAAAGGATATCTGCTATGCAAAGCAGGTGTTTACCAATCAGCGTTATCGGCGCAGCGATAAGGCTATCAAAGAGTTTTATTACAGCAACGGCGGCGGAGAATTTGAAAGAATGACGGGCCTTGCAAACGAGTAGGCGTGTACACTTTTTAATTGTATCAGAAGAGGGGATTGCATGAATATCATTCCACGTCCAAATAAAATCTGCTATGCGCAGGATGAGCAGGGCTATACTTTACACGAGGGGGACGGCGTGTGGTTTGCCCCCGCGCTTGCCGCATGCGCCGATGCTTTTCAAACGCTGATTGCCCAAAAAACAGGCATTGCCTTTCAGAATGTAGACAAAAGCGCGGCAAAAATCTGCTTTTGTGAGCAAAAAACCCTTGCAAAAGAAAGCTATCATCTTACCGCAACGCAAAGCGGCATCGAGATTGCCGCCCCCGACGCAGCAGGCGCGTTTTACGCCGTGCAATCGCTGCGCCTTTTGCTCAGTGCCGATTTAAGCTGCGTGCCGTATGTTTGCCCTGCCGTACATATTGAGGATGCACCCGCCTTTGCATGGCGCGGCTTGCATATCGACACGGCACGCCATTTTTTTGATAAAGACGAAATTATCAAAATTATGCGCTTTATGGCGCTTTGCAAGCTGAACGTGCTGCATTTGCATCTAACGGACGATCAGGGCTTTCGCATTCCCATTACAAAATATCCCGAAATTAATCGCGTGTCTACAACGCGCGCGGGCACGCAGGGGCCTGCCTTTTTAAAGCGTAAGGTGCAGCCCGGTGTGTATGCCGCGCAGTTTACGCGCGAGGATATTGCCGAAATTGTTGCGTTTGGCAAAGAAAATCACATCAAAATTGTGCCGGAATTGGACATTCCGGGGCATTGTGCCGCGCTGGTGGCCGCGATGCCGCATCTTTCTTGCACGGGCGATGCCATTGCAGTGCGCGAGCGCTTTGGCATCAGCCCCGACATTTTGTGCGCGGGCAATGACGAGGTATATGCCGTGATAAAGGCGATTATCGACGAGATTATCGCTCTGTTTGGCTGCGAATACCTGCATCTTGGCGGTGACGAAGCACCCAAAAAGCGCTGGAAGGCCTGCCCAAAATGTCAGGCAAAAATCCGTGCGCTGGGGCTTGCCGATGAGCATGCATTGCAAGCGCATATGTTTAATACGCTTGCCGCGTATGCACAGGAAAAGGGCGTGCGCGTGCTGGGCTGGAACGAATGCCTAAACCCGCATTTAAACAAAAGCGTGATCAATCAGCACTGGATTGGCAACCCCGACAAAAAAACCCTGCCGCAGCTGAATGCGGGGCGCGACACGGTGTTTTCCTATTTTAGCTATTATTTTGATTATCCCTATAGCATGACGCCGCTGGAAAAAACCTATGCGCAGCCCATTGCACCAAATGGCACTACCGAGGCGGGCAAAGCGCATATCTTGGGCGTGGAAGGGTGCTTATGGTCGGAATTTATGTGTCGGCGCGAAAAGCTGGAATTTAATTTATTTCCGCGCCTGTTTGCGCTGGCGGAACGCGCGTGGACGCAGGATAGCGATTACGATACCCTAATTGACAGCATGAACGGCTATCGGCCGCTTTTAGAAGCCGAAGATATCTGCTATGCCAACATGGCCTTTACGCACGAACGCCACAAAAAAGCACCGGGCAAAACGCTTACCTATTTTTGCAAAAACGCCTATGCCGAATTTGAAAGCGAAACGGGCATTTCGCCGCGATAGCCTTTGCAAAAGCGCCATGCGCGGTATAAATCGTATTGACTCGCAATCTTTATTAGCGTTGCAAATAAACAGAATAGCAAACCGAAAAAAGCGATGCCGTGCAAGGGGATAACCCCTTGCACGGCATCACTGTTTATCCATATTTACAGCTGCACGCGCAGCACACCGGGCAACTCACTGATAGATTGCATCAGCGCTTGCGTGTTGACATTGGCGGCAATGCGTGCGGTGAATTTGATTTCCATTGCGCCGTTTTCGTCCCGCTTAATTTTAGGCTCCAGCATGTCGATACCATACAGCTCCAGCATTTCGCAAAGCTCTGTAAAACAGGTGGTTTTGCCGTCTGTTGTGATGCTGGCGGCACAAACACGTGGCTCGCGGAATATGCGCAAATTGGAATGCAAAAGCACTTGAAACAGCACAATCAGCACGCACGATGCAACGCCCAGCACATACATGCCCGCGCCCAGCGCCATGCCCACGCCCACTGTGGCCCAAAGGCCCGCCGCCGTGGTAACGCCCGTCACCTCGCGCTTATGCACAAAAATTAGCCCTGCGCCCATAAAGGTGATGCCCGTAATGATATTAGAGGCAACGCGCGAGGGGTCAAGCTTAACAGCTTCGTACGCAAACATGTCAAAAAAGCCGTATTTTGACACCAGCATCATCAGCGCCGAGGCAGCACACACCAAAAGATGTGTGCGCGGCCCTGCCGATTTCATGCGTCCGCGGCGTTCAAGCCCGATAACAAAGCCGCACACGCCCGCTAAAAGCACGCGCAAAAAAAGCCCAAGCTGCCCCAAAATTTCAAACAATAATTCGCCTTGCATTATATGCTTTCGCTTGTGCTGGCACTGCGCACTTCTGCCGCAGCCCCAAACTTTGCGAACAGCACAGCCTCGGCCTCGGCTTTGCTGATTTCGCCCATATTATATTGCGACATGGTTTGCACGGTTTTGTCGCGCAATTTGTAAAACAATAAAAGCACAACAATGGCAAGCACATATCCTACAGCGGGCAAAAGGGTGTATATGCCCCACATGCGCTCGGCCACGCCCGCGGGCTGCACGGCGCCTTCGCCCGATACAAAGCCAATCATGCCGATGGCAAAAAGCCCAAACGAGGTAACCAGCGCGCCGCGCAGCTTTGCGGTAAAGGTTTGCAATGTAAACGAAATGCCCGAAGCGCGTGTGCCGGTTTTGTAAGTACCATATTCCACAGTATCGGCAATAAACATATAGGCGATAACATTATAAGCCGCCATGCCGATGCTTTTCAGCATAGAAAGGGCAATCACCACAGGGAAGCTTTTAAAACCTGCAAAAAACAGTAGGATACCGCCTAAAACAGAACAGCTAATTGCAAAAATAAACAAGTGGAATTTGTCAAATTTTTTGGTAAGCTGCGGCACAAAGCCCGCCACCAAAAGCACGGGCAGCACAGATATCATCACCAAAAGCGAGCCCATTGATTCATTGCCAAAGCAAATGCGCGAAATGTAAATAGACAGCACGGCCTCCACGCCTGTAACGCCGATGATAAACATCATTAACAAAATCACCATTAACTGATGATTGGTTTTTAAATAAATGCCCATTTCTTTAAACGAAATGCTGGGCTCGTTTTTGTCTGCAATGGTTTGGCGCTCCTTGCCCTTGAGCATCAAAGGCAGCATGGCAAGCATCGTGATGCCCACCACCAAAAGCGCGGTAAAAAACCAGCCGATTTGCGGGCGCAGGATGGGGATGGTAAGGCCAGCGCCCATACCGCCAACCATCGCAAAAAGGCGGCCGTTGGAAAGGATTTGCGTGCGCTCTTGTATATTGCCTGTCATAGCGGAGGGCAGGGCAAAAAGCGGCGCGTCCAGCATGGTGTAAGAGGTGTCAAACAAGATGTATGCCACAATCACCCACGCAATTTTAAAGCCGACACTCAGCGAGCTTGGCACCGCAAACAATAAAAGCGTGGTAAAGCCCAGCCCGATTGTGCC
>JAGPHI010000085.1 GCA_018055565.1 Oscillospiraceae bacterium
GTTTGCCCACGAGCCGCTGCCCAGCGAAAGCCCGCTTTTGTCTGCGCCAAACGCTTTTTTAACGCCGCATATTGCATGGGCCACAAGCGATGCGCTTTCACGGCTTTCAGCAGAAGTGTGCAAAAATCTGGCGTCGTTTTTGGAGGATATACCAAAAAACATCGTAAATTAGGTTTTTGGTTTGTTCGATACAGAAAAGGCGAAACAGATGCTTGAAAAAGGTAAAAATTAAGAGTATATTGTAGTTTCGGAATCAAAAAATGTTGCCGGGCGGTTTCCGGGGAAGGAAGGGTTATCACTATGCCACAGGGAATTGAGCAGATTATCCAAACCGATAAACGCGCGCGCGAAATTGTGGAAAAGGCACGCATCGGGCGCGATGAAATTATGGCCGAGGCTAAGATAGAGCAAGAGGCCGCACTGCAAGAAAGCGAAAAGCGTCTTGCAGATTTGAAAGCCAATTTAGACGGCGAAAATCAGCGCTTTGTTGCTGACGCACGCAAAGAAGCCGACGCGCTGCTTGCCGAAAAAACCGCGGTGCTGGACGAAATTTATCAAAAAAATGAAGCCGCTTGGTGCGACGAAATTTTTGCGCGCATTGTGAACGGGTAAGGCTGTTACATAGCCCCCGTCCATTTTGCCGTTTGCCATATCTTGTTCCCCCGAACAGAAAGGAGGGGCTTTGCCATGATGGAAAAAACCTCGGCACTCGCAGTGGTGCCCAAAGCGCGTGCGATTTTTTCGCGCCGCTTATCGCGCGGCGAATATTTAGAGCTGATGCGACGACGCACCGTTACCGAGCTTGCCAGCTATTTAAAAACACATCCGTATTTTAAAGACAGCTTAAAGCTGATGCCCACAAAGGATTTGCACCGCGCACAGCTGGAAAGCATGCTTACGCATGATATCTTTATTAAATACCACAGCCTTTTGCGGTATGATTTTTCCAAAGACAGCTTTTCAAAATATATTTTAACCGAGGCCGAAACCACGCAAATTTTGGAAGCGCTGCGCCTGATTGCCGTGGGGCAGCACGAAGATTATATCACAAAAATGCCCGCCTATCTGCAAAGCAAGCTTTCGTTTGATTTGATGCGCCTTGCAAAAGCCAACACCTTTAAAGAGGTGATGGAGGTTTTGCAGCACACGCCCTATTATAAAGTGCTGATGCCCATCTATCACGAGGACGAGCATTTAACCAATTTGCCCGCGCTGGAATGTGCGATGCTGACCTATTATTATCAAACCGTTTTGCAATTGATACACAAAACCTTTAAAGGCCGCGAACAAGAAGAAGTGAGCCAGCTGTTTTTACAAGAGGCTGAACTTTATAATCTTTCGCTGATATTCCGCGTTAAAACCTTTTTCCCAAATGAGTATACGCCCGAGGCGCTTTATGCGCTGCTTTTACCCATTAGCTATAAAATCTCTGCCCGCAAGCTCAAAGAGCTAACAAGCGCCGCAAACACCACCGCGCTGGACTCGATGTTTCGCAATCTTGGCTTGCCGCGCTATTTCTCGCAATTGCAAAACGGCCACACAGCCCCCACCGAGTTTAACCCTTTGTACGGGCAGGCAATTTCGCTTTTGCATTTTACCACCTCGCCTGCGGCGGCACTGGCCGCCTTTATGTGCTTTGCAAAGCAAGAGCGCAATAATATCATCAATGTTATCGAGGGCGTGCGTTATGGCCTTGCTCCCGAGGAAATAGAGCGTTTGCTGCACATATAACGCACGCAGCATTTGCGCGTACATCCCAAGAAAGGAACGGTTACACAAATGGGCATTACCAAAATGAAATACATTAATGTTTACGGGCCCGAGCAGCAGCTGCACAGCGCTTTGCAAACCCTTGCCTCGCTTGAATGCTTTCATCCGGACGAATCGGGCGCAGAGCAATATCGTGTAAACATTGGCAACAACCGCTACGAGCCTTTGCTGGTAAAGGCAAACGGCCTTTTGGAGGATCTTGGCGAAAAGCCATATGAAACCCCGCCGGCCGAGCCGCTTTATCACACAGCGGAGGTGGCAGATTATCTTGAAAAGTTTGCCGCCGAAGTAGCCAGACGCATGTCGCGCAAGGCAGAAATTGAAGCGCAGATGTCGCTTTATTCGCAAGCGCGCGTGCAGCTGTTTCACCTGACGGGCCTTACCTCCAGCGTGGATGATATGTTCTCGTGCACGTTTTTAAAGGTGCGTTTTGGCCGCATGCCAAAAGACAGCTACAAAAAGCTGCCCTATTATGAGGACAAACATTTTACCTTTACGGTCTATGATTTTGACGGCGATTATTACTGGGGCGTATATTTTGCACCCAGCACAAACAGCGAAGAAATAGACAATATTTTTTCCTCCTTATATTTCGAGCGCATTTGGGTGCCCGATTTTGTGCATGGCAAGCCGCAGGACGCACTGGACGAAATTGCCCGCAAAGAAAGCGAGCTTTCAAACGAGCTGGCAGAGCTGAAAAAGCCCGGCACCATCGCAAGCTCCACAGAAGTGCTGGAAATTAAAGCGATGCAATCGTGGCTGTATAAGCGCAATCAGCTGTTTGAAATGAAGCATTTTGCCACCTTGTTTAACCACACGTTTTACATCGGCGGTTTTGTGCCGCAAGAGGATTATCAGCATGTCACCACCGCGCTTGCCGAGGTGGACGGCATCAAATTTTCCGAGCAGCACGACAACGAGGATTTGCCCATTTCCCCGCCGATTCGCTTAAAAAACAATCGCCTTATTCGTCCGTTTGAAATGTATGTTTCGATGTACGGCCTGCCTTGTAACGGCGATATTGACCCCACATGGTTTGTGGCGCTGACGTATTCGATTTTCTTTGGCATCATGTTCGGTGATGTAGGCCAGGGCATTATCATCATGCTTGTGGGCTTTATTATGCAAAAGTATAAGGGCATGCAGCTGGGCGGCATACTTACACGCGCGGGCTTCTTTTCGATTATATTCGGCTTTGTATATGGCAGCGTATTCGGCTTTGAAGAAGCGCTTGACCCTGTATATCATGCACTGGGCATGGCCGGTAAGCCCATCGAGGTGTTCCATTCCATCACGCTGATTTTGATAAGCTCGGTTGTGATGGGCGCGTTTGTGGTTACCTGCGCCATCATTATGGGCATTGCGTCCAAGATACGGCGCGGCAAAATGGGCGAAACGTTTTTCAGCCCGAACGGCATTGCAGGCCTTGTGTTTTACTTAAGTGTGCTTGCTGCGGCGCTGGATATGCTGGTGTTCCACATCGGGTTTGTAACCGCGCCTTACATCATTATCTGCCTTGTAATTCCGTTTATTTGCATGTATTTATGCGAGCCGCTGGAGCATTTGGTGGATACGGGCAAGCTGCACATCGAAAAGCCGGGCGAGCTTTTACTGAACGGCTTTTTTGAAATGTTTGACACGCTGTTAAGCTACGTTACCAACACCCTTTCCTTCCTGCGCGTAGGCGGCTTTGTGCTTTGCCATGCGGGCATGATGAGCGTGGTGTTTACCCTTGCGGGCATGGTTGGCCCTGTGGCGTATTGGCCTGTTATTATCATCGGCAATCTGTTTGTTATCTGTTTAGAGGGCCTTATCGTGGGCATTCAGGCTTTGCGCCTTGAATTTTACGAGGTGTTCAGCCGCTTCTTTGAAGCAGACGCCGTGCCCTTTAACCCCCTCACATTAAAAATAAAGCAATAGCGTTTCACTTGTAAGGCACCCGCCAAAATCGGCGAGGGCAATCAATTTAATTTTGGAGGAAGTATTATGAAATCCACAAAGAAAACCGCACGCACCCTGTTTAGCCTTGCTTTAATGCTGGCTTTGTTCTCCGCGTTTGCCATGTCTGGCTTTGCCGCCGAAGCAGCGCCCGCCGCGGCTGCTGCCAGCAATACCAGCAGCGCCTTTGCCTATCTTTCGATGGCGCTTTCCACCGGCCTTGCCGCCATCGGCGCGGGCATCGCTGTAGGCGCGGGCGCGCCCGCCGCTATCGGCGCTTTAACCGAGGACCCGAAAAGCTTTGGTAAAGCTTTGATTTTCGTGGCGCTTGGCGAAGGTATTGCTTTGTACGGCATGCTGATTTCCATCTTGATTTTCACAAAAATTTAGTCGTATCATGAAATACTTTTTAATCAGTGACAATAACGATACGCTTGCGGGCATGCGCTTGACGGGCGTGTCTGGCATTGTGGTGCACGAGGAAAAAGAGCTGTATCGCGCTTTGCAAAACGCCCGTGCACAAAGCGACATCGGCCTTGTGCTTGTGTCTGAAAAGCTTTGCCGCCAATACCGCGAGCTTTTGCTCGATTTTAAAATGCGTTGCCCCTGCCCGCTAATCGTGGAGATGCCCGATCGCCATTCCGGTGACGATGTGGGCGAAGCATTGCGCCGCGAAATTGCCGAGGCCGTGGGCATCAAGATTTGAGGAAACCGATATGCAGGATATGAACAGTGAAGCGCGCTATTCCGACTTTGAGCAAGCAATCATCGAAGCCGCCGAGCGCGAGGCTGCCGCGCTGATTACTGGCGCGCAGCGCGAAAAGCTTATGATGGTGCGCGCTGCCAAAAACAGCGTGGCACAAAGCGAATACATCAAGCTGTCTGAAGCTGCGGAGCATTGGCGCTTTGGTGCCAAAGCCACCGAGGAGCAAAACGGACGGCGCCGTTTGCTTTTGTATCGCGCGCAGCTGTGCGCCCAATTGATGCAAAAGGTGAAAGACCGCCTTGTCGATTTTGTAAACAGCAGTGCATACGAGCAATATCTTGCCGATAAGCTGGCTGCACATAAGGCGCTGTTTAGCGCGCAAAGTGTAACGGTTTATTGCCGCGCGCAAGACGAAAAAACCGTCAACGCGCTGCTTATCGCTTATGAAAACGCTGTGTGCATTCCCGCCGCCGATATCGCTATCGGGGGCGTGCGCCTTGCTGCGGGGCGGCTTTTGTATGACGAAACAATGGACGCTGCTATCGTGGCCGAGGATGAGCACTTTTTGACTTATTGCGGATTAAAGGTGGTCTAAAGGCAAAGCCTTGCTTGCTTTTAACCGAATGCGCGGCAGTTTTGCACGGCGCAATTTGCCCTTTGGGCAAACCGGATACAATCCACCAGAAAGGAACGGGCAAATGATGAAAAACGATGTAATCTATTCCGTGAACGGCCCTGTTATCACTGTGCGCAACACCGACAGCTTCTCTATGATGGAGATGGTGCAGGTGGGCGAGGCAAAGCTGATTGGCGAGGTAATTGCCGTTAATGAAAAATATACCACCATTCAAGTATACGAAAACACCACGGGCCTCACGGTAGGCGAACCGGTATTTCCCACCGGCGCGCCCCTTTCCGCCACGCTTGGCCCTGGCATTATGCAAAATATTTTCGATGGCATTGAACGCCCTTTGCCCGGCATTGCCGAAACCTGCGGTGCATTTATTGCAAACGGCATGGAAATTTCTGCTTTAAACGAAGAAAAGCTTTGGGATGTTACGATGCAAGTGCGCGTGGGCGATGTGCTTACGGGCGGCGCGGTGATTGCCTCTTGCCCCGAAACCAGCGCCATTTTGCATAAAAGCATGGTGCCGCCGCACTTGTCGGGCACTGTGGTGTTTGCCGCCGAAAACGGGCAATACACCATCCGCGAAACGCT
>JAGPHI010000086.1 GCA_018055565.1 Oscillospiraceae bacterium
TGGTGTGCAAATTGCGTTTCGCAATTTCACGCCGGCCGGGGGCATCACGGGCAGTAAATGGGTGGGCCTGAAGCACTTTATCCGCTTTTTTGAATCCCCACAGTTTACAACGCTTGTCAAAAACACGCTTAGCATTAATTTGCTGACATTGCTTTTATTTCCGGTGCCGATTATTTTGGCCTTGATGATTAATTATTGCGTGTCAAAACGGTATGCAAAAGTGTTGCAGATGGTAACGTATGTGCCGCATTTCATTTCCGTGGTAATTATTGTTGCTATGCTCAATGTGTTCTTTTCAGAATCCATCGGCGTTGTCAACGTTATTGCAAAAGCGATGGGCAATGAGGTAACCCCATATTTGTCGGAACCATCCTATTTCAAATATTTGTTTTCACTTTCCGGCATGTGGCAAACAATGGGCTGGAGCTCCATTTTATATATTGGTGCTTTAGCCGGCGTTAGCCCCGAGCTGCACGAAGCGGCCATTGTGGATGGCGCAAGCAAATGGAAACGCATTTGGAATGTGGATTTGCCCAGCATCTTACCCACAATTGTCATTATGCTAGTAATGTCTTTCGGCCAGATTATGAGCCTCGGTTTTCAAAAGGTGTACTTAATGCAAAATGCGATTAATCTATCGGCCTCCGAGGTTATTTCCACTTATGTGTATAAAGCGGGCATGATTCAAAACAATTTCAGCTATTCTACCGCAGTGGACCTGTTTAACACAATGGTGAACATTATTATGCTGGTAACAGCTAACTACGTTGTAAAACGCTTTACCAAATATAGCTTATTCTAAAAGGGGGATGCAGGTTTGACCTTTCAAAAATGGAGATATTCCAGTACGACAGATAAAATTTTTGACATAATTGTCTTTGCAGTATTAAGCGTATTGCTCATTGTTGTTTTATATCCGCTTTACTTCGTGGTAATCGCGTCGTTTAGTGATGCAAATGCGGTTAATCGTGGCGAAGTGCTGCTGTGGGTAAAGGGGTTTAATTTAGATGCCTATACAACGGTGTTTAAAGATAGCCGCATACTGACGGGCTATGGCAATACCATTTTTTACACAATAGGCGGCACGCTTCTCAGCGTATTTATCACAGTTTGTGCAGCGTTTCCGTTATCGCGCAAAAACTTGGCGTTTCATGGCTTTTGGACGTGGTTTTTCTTAATTACCATGTATTTTGGCGGCGGGTTAATCCCCACATATTTGCAAGTACAGCGCTTGCATCTTACCAACACGGTTTGGGCCGTTATGATTGTTGGGTGCTTAAGCGTATATAATTTGATTATCTGCCGCACCTTTTTTACAACCAACATTCCCGATGAACTGTGGGAAGCGGCGTCCATCGACGGATGCACAATGTATAAGTTTTTTTATCGCATCGTTATCCCCAATGCAAAGGCGATTATCGCCATTATGGTTTTGTATTATGCGGTGGCCATGTGGAACGACTATATGCGCGCATTAATCTATTTAAACGATGTTTCGCAATATCCGCTGCAAATGGTGTTGCGCGATTTGCTTCTCAGCACGCAAGGCATGGAGCAAAATCTGGACCCAGCCTTGCTGGATAAAGCAGCACAGCGCGGGCAGGCGTTGAAATATGCGGCAATTATCTTTTCATCGGTGCCGGTGTTGGCAATATATCCCTTTGTGCAAAAACATTTTGTAAAAGGTGTCATGATAGGTGCTGTAAAAGGTTAATACAGCCCTATTAAGATAGAAACAAAAAATGGAGGTAATTATGAAAAACGCACTTTTAAAACGTGGCATGAGTATCGTTCTTGTAGCAGCATTGGCCTTGTCTGTTGCCGCTTGTGGCGACACAAAGCAAACACCCGCATCCACATCCAGCACATCGGAAGTGAAATCCAACTTTAATACAACGGGTTTACCCATTGTAAACGAGCCGGTGGAGTTTACCATTTTCTACGCGCCTTCAAGCGGCTTGCCCTCCCGCGCGATGCAGGATAAGGAATTTTTCAAAAAAGCGGAAAAAGAAACCAATGTTAAAATCAACTGGATTGAAGTTCCAAACTCTGCTGCGGCAGAAAAAATCAGCATTATCATGAACTCTGGCGATTTGCCGGATGCCGTAATGGGCGCCGCTGCAATCAAAGGCGTTTTGGCAGATTCTATCCAAGCCGGACAGGTACTGCCTATCGACGATTTGCTGCAATATGCACCCAACACCAAAAAAATTATGGATACCTATCCCGAAGTAAAAAATGCCTGCACCTATGCCGGCGACAACAAGCTGTATTTCTTCCCCGGTGCAAGCCAGGAGAATTTCTCGCGCGTTGGCAACCCGATGTTTATCAACCAAGAATGGCTTGATAAGCTTGGCTTGAAAGCCCCCACCACAACCGAAGAATTGCTCGCGGTTTTTGATGCGTTTAAAAACAAAGACCCCAACGGCAACGGCAAAGCAGACGAAGTGCCGATGGGCATGTGCAAAGCATGGTTTGGCTTAGAGGTTTATCGCATGTACCCGCTGTGGGAAATGCAGCCCCCCATCATGAGCCCCATTGACGCTTCTATCAGAAACGGCAAATTGGAGTACAATCCCGTTTCGGAAAACTTTAAAGACTTTTTAAAGTTCATGAACACCTGCTATAAAAACGGCTACATGGAAAGCGAATCCCTTACACAGGACAACAATACATTAAAGGCAAAAGCTTCTGCAAATCCCGGCTCATATGGCTTCTTCTTCTCTTGGTCGCCCGACATGGTGGTGGGCACAGAGCTGCAAAACCAATACGAGCTTTTGCTGCCGCTGAAAAGCCCGTACGGCCGCCAACTCTTTAACTGCACTAAGGATACAAAACCCGTTATTGTGCAGCAAGGCCTTACCATTTTAAATTCCTGCAAAAACCCCGAAATCTTAGCGCGTTGGTACGATTATTTCATGGAAGAAATGAACAGCATTGAGCTGTATGCCGGCGAAAAGGATGTTGCCTGGGTTGTGGATGAAGCTACCAAAACATGGCGCGTCAACGACGAAAAGCTTACCGAACTGGGCGTCAACTTCGACGAATATCGCGCCGACTACGCAGTGCAAACCACGCTTGGCACGGTTATCCCCGACATTTTGGGCTACACACGCACAAATCCCGCTGGTTCTTTAGCAGAGCGCAAAGAAGCGTGGAGCAAGGCATACGATCCGTATGCAATGCCGCTGAACGAAATGTGGCCGTACACCACGCCGATCGATTCTTCTTCCGAAAAAGCGCAGGATGTTGCACTGCTGCACACAGAGCTGAAAAACTATGTGGACACATTTGTGGCAGACATCATCATCAAAGGTTACACAGACGCCAAATGGGAAGAGCATCTCAAAACTTGCGAAAAGTACAAATACAAAGAAGTTATTGAGTTCTATCAAGAACAATACGACAGATACAAATACTAATTAAAGGATAGATTGCGCAGGGCGTAATCTGCCTATGGGCGCGGTGTTTCACTTTGAATTGGTTTCGGCTTTCAAAGAATGAGCACCGCGCTTTCTCTAAAAACATATTTATACGAGGGAAACACATGAGAAAAGCAATCAAAATCAATGACAACTGGAAATTTTACGCAGATGCAGATCATTTGCACGCAGAGGCGGAAATCGTCACTTTGCCACACACATTGTCGCTCACGCCGCAAAATTGCAGCGGATGCATCAATGTGCAAACCGTTGTAGTTTATGAGCGCGAATTGTTCCTCCCGCTGCAAGACAAAGGCAAAAAAGTGATTTTGCTGCTCAACGGCGTTATGGGCAAAGCACGTTTGTGTTTAAATGAAAAAGAGGTTGCGCTTTCGTTTTGCGGCTACACGCCGATTGCGGTAGATTTAACAAACGAATTCCTCTATGGCCAAAACAATACATTGCGCGTGTATGTGGACAATACAGATGACCCCGAGGTGCCGCCGGGCAAATCGCAAGATATGCTGGATTTTACATACGATGGTGGCATTTATCGCACAGCATCGTTGATTGTAAAAAATCCGCTTTGTATCACAGAGGCACTGTTAAGCAAAACACCGGCCGGTGGCGGCGTTTTTGCATGGTCGGAAAATGTGACGCATGAAACAGCAAAAGTTTGCACAAAAGTGGAAATCGAAAACGCCACGGCCACTGCACAAAGCTTTGCCGTGCGCTGCACGGTGTATCAAGGTGATAAACCCATTGCCAGCCAAACTGCTGAACAAACCTTGCAACCAAACTGCCAAGACACTGTGCCGTTTGCCATTGATGTGTGCAATCCCTCATTGTGGAGCCCCGAAACCCCCGCGCTTTACCGCATCGTTTGCGAAATTTTGCAAAACGACAACCAAGTGGATGGCGTGGAGATACCCTTTGGTATACGCACTTTCCAATTTACCTATGAAAACGGTGTTGTTTGGAACGCGCAACCGCGCTGCATTTCCGGCGCAAATTATCATCAAACCTATCCGTATTTGGGCAATGCTGTGCCGGATAATCTTTTGCGGCGCGATGTAAGAAAGCTCAGAGAGCTGGGCATGAAAAACATTCGCTCACATTATCCGCTGGCAGACGCATTTTTAGACGAGTGCGACCGCTGCGGCATCACGGTGATTGTTTCAAATCCGGGCTGGCAATGGTTTCAAGAAGGCATTTTTGCGCAGCGCTTACTGGATAATATGCGCAATATTATTCGCTGGCAGCGCAATCATCCTTGTGTGATTTTGTGGGAGCCGATACCAAACGAATCGGTTGTGCCGATGGCGTTTCAACAGCAAATCCATAACCTTGTGCACGAGGAATATCCCTTTGGCGATTGCTATACAGCGTCCGATCATGGGCCGACGGACGTTTCCTATCGTCAATATGATCCGGGCATGCTAGAGCCGGGCATGGAAGGCTACACCCCCACAAAGCGCTATGGCGAAAAAAGCGATTATCCGGTGTGGATACGGGAATATAACGACGCCCCAGACAATTGGGAAGATCAAAACTGCGCGTGGCGCACGCCGCGCCAATGGGGCGACACGGCCATGTTGCGCGCTGTATCCAGAATGCTTGGGCAGGACCCGCAATGTCCAAGTAATCATTATTTAGAGATGTGCAAAAAACCCAATATTTGCGGATATGGCATGTGGCCGGGTATCGAGCATAACCGCGGCTATCATGTAAACCCCTGCTGGGGCGGATTGCTGGATATGTTCCGCTTGCGAAAATTTACGGCAGAATTTATGGACAGCCAGCAAGACAGCAGCGAAAGCGGATACAAGCTATTTATCGCAAACTGGTGGACGGATATCAGCCCTGAGGACATAACCGTGTTTTCCAACGCACAGGAAGTGCGTCTTTTGCATGACGGCGTTGTGGTAGAAACGCGCAAGCCTGAGGCGATTGACGTTCCTCATCCGCCTTTTGTGTTTAAAAATGTGCGCCAACAGTATCGCACGCGCGAGCGCTCCACCCTGTGTGCCGAGGCCTTAGTGGATGGCGTGGTGGTTGCCACATGCAGCCAGCGCACACCAGGCACGCCCTGCGCGTTAAAGCTGCAAGCGGATTTGCAAAATATACCCTTTGGCGGCGACGCAAGCGACATCATCGCGGTGCATTGCAGCGTAGTGGATAAAGAGGGCACTGTGGTGCCGTGGTCC
>JAGPHI010000087.1 GCA_018055565.1 Oscillospiraceae bacterium
TTGATTTAGAAAAAGTGCAAAACGGCAAGCTGACACCCGTGTTTTTCGGCTCGGCGCTGACCAATTTTGGTGTAGAGCCGTTTTTGGCCGATTTTTTACGCCTCACCTCCTCCCCGCTGCCCCGCAATGCAAGCGCGGGCATTGTGGAACCAAAAAGCGAGGATTTTTCTGGCTTTGTGTTTAAAATACAAGCCAATATGAACAAGGCACACCGCGACCGCATTGCCTTTATGCGCGTGTGCAGCGGCAAGTTTGAGCGCGGCATGGAAACCTATCATGTACAAGGCGGCAAAAAAGTGAAGCTGGCGCAGCCCACACAATTGATGGCCAGCGAGCGCGAAATTATTGAAGAAGCCTATGCAGGCGACATTATCGGCCTGTTTGACCCGGGCATTTTTTCAATCGGCGATACGCTTTGCAGCGCCAAAACCCCGTTTGAGTTTGAGGGCATCCCCACCTTTGCGCCCGAGCATTTTGCGCGTATAACGCAGGTGGACACCATGAAACGCAAGCAATTTGTGAAAGGCATCGAGCAAATTGCGCAGGAGGGCGCTATCCAAATTTTCCGTGAGCTGGACGGCGGCATGGAAGAAGTGATTGTGGGCGTGGTGGGCGTGCTGCAACTGGAGGTGCTGGAATATCGGCTGAAAAACGAATACAATGTCGATATCCGCATGCTTACGCTGCCGTATCAGCATATCCGTTGGATTGATTCCCCCGGTACGGATGTGAAAACGCTAAACCTCACCAGCGACACCAAGCGCATCGAGGATTTAAAAAACCGCAAGCTGCTTTTGTTCACCAATGCATGGAGCATCAGCTGGGCCACCGAGCATAACAAGGGCTTGCTGCTTTCCGAAATTGGCAAATAAGGCAAAACAAAATGCCCCTCGGCACAAAGCCGAGGGGCATTTTTTATGAGCTATGTTCAATACAGCAAAGCGCTTTATTGTATAATTGCCTGTGTTGCATCCGCGGCAGTAACGATGGCTAAAAGCTGCGTTTGCAACGGGGCGGTTTTATCCAAAGCTGTACCACCAGTAGTAACCACGCTAAAGGAGCCTATGGATGTAGCGGTCGGCACATTCCATTTTACCATAATTGTGCTTTGCGGTGTGGTTGCTGCGGAGATGTCTGCATTCGTAATTGCTACAGAAACTTTGTTTTTTGCTGCATCCACTGTGGCATTTGCACGCAAAAGTGTGCCTTGCATACGAATAGCGCTGTTATACCCCTCGATAGACGCCGTGTCCGCCGCTACTTGCGCATCGGTAATGGCGCCAAACGCCGTGGGCACCGCAATAGCCGCGATTACCGCTAAAATTGCAAGCACGACGATCAGTTCAATCAAAGTAAAGCCTTTTTTACTGTTTTTCATTATGTAGCCTCCATTTGTAAATTATTGTATCTTAAGTATAGGGGTTTGCGCACACGCTGTCAATACTTTTTGCGATAATTCTAATATTTTTACCAAACAAAATTTTTGCGCAAAAGAATGCACCGCACACATATTTTTTGTGTGCGGCGCATAGATAAACCAGTATTTATGATTTTCAGCAAAAAGGATGCCAAAATATTACGCCTCTTCGCCTGAAGCGTCACATGCGCAGCCCTCGCCACAGCAGCACGCATCCTCAGGGGTTTCATCGCAGAAATCCTCGCTGAACAAAAGCTGCTCGCATTCATCCAGCTCGGCCTCGCGGCGCTGAATGTAAAAATATGCTGCGGCAAGCGCGCCCGCAACAGCCGAAAAAAATGCAACCCATGCAATTAACGTAGATTTTTTCATAATAATAACGTCCTCTCTTGTAGACAGGGGCATTGCCCGCAGCCACCTTTTCATCTTTTTGGCACGAAACGCGGCTTTGCCGACGCCCAAAGCTGCTGCGCTGGCGCCCAGCACACCGCGCACTAAGCGAAACAAACCAAACATATGCCGCCCCCCGTTTCTCTGTGTTTTTATTATACCGTGCAATACAACATTATTCAAGACAATCCCGCCTATAATTCCCATGCAAAATGTAAACTTTTATCGTTTGCCCACAAATATCCACAAAAAGCCGAAAAATCATTGACAAAACAATATTATACGAGATATAATAATAGCAATGTGACAGGGTTGCCCCTGTTGTACTGCACGGCATTGATACACAACGCGCGGCCACAAGGCCAATGCGCAGCGCACGGTGTATGCAAATTGCGGCGCATTTTGATAAAATGAGAAAGTGGGTTTTGGTATGCGGTATAAAATAGGAAACATTCTTTGGGGGCTTGCGTTTATTCTGGCAGGCGTTGGCATTGCGGGCAACGCGTTTGACCTGTGGAATTTTAATTTATTTTTTAATGGCTGGTGGACTCTGTTTATTATAGTGCCCTGCTTTATCAGCATTATTCAAAACGGCTTCAACACGGGCAATTCCATCGGGCTTGCCGTTGGCGCGCTTTTGCTGGTTGGTGCGCAGGATATTTTCCCGCGGTACATGGTTGCAAAGCTGTTTTTCCCCGCCATTTTGGTGATTATCGGCCTATCCATCGTGTTTGGCCGCCGCTATTATAATGGCTATAACCCCCGCCACCACGCCGCCTACACCAGCGAGGACGGCAATGTAAAAGTGGGCGATGCCAGCGGCGAATATCAATATCATGCAGCCGATACAGCAAGCACCGGTAGCGCAAACAACAAAAACTACGAGAGCCACGGCTGGAACAACAATTGCGGGCCCGACCTTGTGGCCGTGTTTTGCGGAAACAGCGGCAGCTATCGCGGCCGCGAATGCAAGGGCGCGGCGTGCACCGCTGTGTTTGGCGGTGTGGAGCTGGATTTACGCGGCGCAGAAATCAAGGGCAATATCACGGTGAATGCCACGGCCATTTTTGGCGGCGTAGACGTTTTTGTGGACGATAAAGTGCAGGTGCAATATCGCAGCGTGCCAATTTTTGGCGGTGTAGATTGTGCCGTGCCCCCGCGTGATAATGCGTTGCCCACAGTGTTTGTGAATTGTGTTGCCATTTTTGGCGGCATCGACATTAAATAAGATTGATTGCCTTTTTTGCCGATGGTGCATCGGCTGCATCTCTATCCAACTATAAAAGCGCAAACGTAAAGCGTGCCTTTACGTTTGCGCTTGTTTTTTGTTCTATGCCAGCGGCGATTTGCTTTGTAAATTACGGTTTTTCCACAGCAACGTATAAAATAGTGGGCTGCGCTTTGCCCTCCTCCTGCACGGTAAAGCACACGATTACGGGTGCGTTTTCCGTGTTTTTGGCATCGGCGTTTTCCGTAGGCACAAGCGCTTCTTGCACAATCACCATATTTTCTGTTTGATATCCGCCGGGCTTATCGGGGGTTTGCGCATAGGCTTTTCCGCTAAAAAGCAGCGCGCGTGCAGCCGCGATATCTGCCAATTCGGCCTCGGATACCGTGCCTGTGGTGTCGGCTGCGCTTTGCACTTGCGGCGCTGCTGCGCGCACGCCATACAATGCGCCATCGCCTTTCGCCCCCGCATCGTTTTGTGCCGTTTGTTCTTCGGCGGGTATCGGGGCGCATGCGGCCTGCGGTGCACCTTCGGCCATATTGGCGGCCATCATCTGCTGGGGCGCTGCTTTTGATGTGGCAAACATGCCGTTTCCCCGCAAAGCCGATACAAGCACAGGCGCAAGCACCAGCAAAAGCCCGCATGCTATGCCAAGCGCCGCGCGCCGAAACACAATGGCCTTTTTGATTGGAAAAGCACGGCCTTGCCGCGCATTTTGCGCTAAAGAAGCGCTGTTTGCATCCGCGTTTTCTGCGGCATTTTGCAGTGTTTTAAGCATAGCCGCCTGATACGTATCCGACATTTCCACGCGCTGCATTGCGGCGCGGTATGCATGTTTAGTCAAGGTCAAACTCTCCTTTCAATGCGGTTTTTAAGAGGGCGCGTGCCCGTGCAAGGCGCGAAAGCACGGTGTTTTGCGGCAGATTTAACAGCTGCGCCAGCTCTTTTGTGCTATAGCCCTCGATATAATACAGATACACCGCTTCGCGGTATTTGAGTGGCAACGCGCCCACTGCGTCTGTTACAATACGCTCGTCCGGCGTGAAGGTGGCATCGGGGAAATCCTCTTCAATGCCCACGGTTTTGCGCTGCCACGCACTTTTAAAATGGCTTTTGCAGCGGTTTGCAGCGGCATGCAAAAGCCAAGCCTTACAGTGGGCATCGCTTTCAAAGCTTGGTGCCGTGCGCAGCAAGCTGATAAACACCTCTTGCGTGATATCCTCTGCATCTTGCTTGCTTTTTGCGAAGGCCCATGCTGCGCGAAACACCGTTTGCCCATGCCGAAGAAACGCCTCCTCGGCGCTTGTCGGGGCCGATAACGCGGCATTGCCCGTGGGTGCACCCTGCACAAAAATCCCTCCAGTGCTCGCAAAAGAGCAACGCCCTCTTACTGTTTATACAAATTTGCTACGTATATTATTGCATATGCACGCAAAAAAGTAAAATCTTACTCTAAAAAGGCCGCTTGGCGTTACCAAGCGGCCTTGCGTATGTGCCCAACTGTTTGCATTTTGCCCTTGTAGCCGTTTAAATGCTTTTTGCTTCAAACCAAAACACCGAGCCTTCGCCCAGCTTGCTTTGCACGCCAAAATTATAGCCGTGGCTAATCAAAATGGCTTTCGTGATAGAAAGGCCAAGCCCCGTGCCGATTTTGCCCTCGCTTGCACGTGTGCGATAATATTTGTCAAAGATATAGGGCAAATCTGATGGGGGGATGCCCTCGCCGTGATCGGCCACCTCCACGCGCACGCACGCGCCCTGCTTTAGCACGCGCAGGCCGATATAGCCGTCTGCCCCCACATGGTGCAGCGCGTTTGCCAACAGATTATGCAGCACGCGGCTCATCATGTCTGCATCCGCCAGCACAGGGCATTCCTGCGCTGTTTCCACTTGTAGGCTGTATCCGTTTTTCTCGCAAATATCGGTGTATTTATAGGCAATTTCCTCTGCAAGCTGCGCAAAATCGAACGAAACCAAATTTGGTTTTTCGGTGCCGGACGAATATTTAGACAGCTCCATCACGCTGTTGACAAGTGCCGAAAGGCGATCCGCCTCGTCCACAATCACGCCCAGCTGCGCGCCGCGCTTTTCGGGGTTATCGCCTGTTAAATCGCGCACGGTTTCGGCATATCCTTTAATCAGCGTAAGCGGCGTGCGCAAATCGTGGCTGATATTGGCAATTAAATCGCGTTGCAGCTGCGCTGTGCGTGCCACCTCGGCGGCCATCGTGTTAAACTCTTGCGCCAGCACGCCGATTTCATCGTGGCCTTTCACGTTTACGCGCACGTCGTAATTGCCCTTTGCCATTTCGCCTGCCGCACGCGAAAGCTTGGAAAGCGGATTGGTAAACCATCGGCTAAAAAAGTATGCCCCCGGAATGCTGACAAGCAGCACAATCAGCACCACCCAAAGCATCTGCCGCTTTAACA
>JAGPHI010000088.1 GCA_018055565.1 Oscillospiraceae bacterium
GCGGCGCGCCCGATACACTGTATTTTGGCGGCGGCACACCTTCGCTTTTAACGGCGGCACAAGTGTGCGAACTGATTGACGCGGTAAACCCGCGCGAGGGCGCGGAGATTACGCTAGAGGCAAACCCAGAAACGGTCAGCGCGCAAAGCCTGTCGGCGTATCGCGCTGCGGGTGTGAATCGCATTTCGTTTGGCGTGCAAACGGCTTTTGATGCAAGCCTTGCGCGGCTGGCGCGCTCGCACAGCGCGCAAGTAGCAGAACGAGCGTTAGAACTGGCCTGCCAAGCGGGTTTTACGAATATTAGCGGCGATATTATGCTGGCGCTGCCGCACTATAGCTTGCAGGAGGTAGATGCCACGCTGCGGCTTTTGGCCGAGGGCGGCTGCACGCATATCAGCAGCTATCTGTTAAAAATCGAGCCCAATACAGCCTTTGGCAAGCGCCCGCCCGAGGGGCTGCCAACAGAGGACGAGGCGGCAGATTATTACTTGTACGCGGTAGAGGCTTTGGCAAAGCTGGGCTATGCGCAATACGAAATTTCTAATTTTGCAAAGCCCGGCTTCGAGAGCCGCCACAATTTGCTGTATTGGCACGGGGAAAACTATTTAGGCATCGGCCCCGCTGCACATAGCTGCATGGAGGGCAAACGCTTTTTTTATCCAGCCGACACCGCCGCTTTTATCGCGGGGGATGCGCGCACCATCGCGGACGGCGAATACAGCAAAGAGGATGCGGCAATGCTGGCGCTGCGGCTATGCGAGGGGCTGGATGTGCGCAATTATAACAACTGTTATAATTGCAATTTTTTGCAAGGGCAGCAGGCATTTGTGCAAAAACTGTGCAGCGAGGGCTTTGCGCAATATGATAAAAACACCCTTCGGCTTACACCAAAGGGCATGCTGATGCAAAACAGTATTTTAGCACAGCTTTTGTAAGCGTTTATGCCCGCCCCGTGCCCAGCACACTTTTTGGTGTGCAGGGTGCGGGGCGTTTTGCGTTACGCGCCTTAGCCCAGCAAAGGTATACGCGCCTTAGCCCAGCAAAGGTATACGCGCCTTAGCCCAGCAACGGTATACGCACCTTAGCCCAGCACAGCGTTCATCAGCACCAATATCACAGGCATTGTGATAATGCTACACAGCGTAGTAAAGGTAACCACCGTGGTGTTCCAGCGGTTATCGCGCTTGCAATATTGCGCCAGCATCGACACCACAATGCCTGTTGGCGCAGCCGAGCCAATCAGCATGGCACACCGCACAAGCGGCGAAAACGGCAAAAGCCAAAAAATACCGATTAAAATCAGCGGCAGCACAATCAGCTTTAATGCCGATAAAAGCAAAAGGCTTTTATCGCGCAGGCTTTCGCGCAGCTTGATATCGGAAAGATAGGTGCCCAGCAAAAGCATGGCAAGCGGCGTATTCATGGCGGCTAAATGGTTTACGGCGTTTAAAAGCGGCGAGGGTAAAGCCCCAGGCGTTAAAAAAAGCACAAGGCCGCCCAAAAGCGCCAGCGTGCCGGGGTTCAGCAGCAGTGTGCGCCAAAGCTTCTTTTGGCTTTCTTGCTCGCCAGCGCGATATTTGGATACACCGTATGTCCATGTCATGATATTTGCGCCCACAATATGCGCACTGCCCAAAAACACGCCCGTGCTGCCAAGCAGCGCTTGAATCAGCGGGATGGCCATAAAACCGTTATTGGAAAAAACAAGGCACAGTGCCTTGTCGGGCTGGGTTTTATAAAAAATGCGCGCCGCCAGCACAGGCACTGCATATACAATTACAGTAAGTACAAGCGCCTGTAAAAGCTGCACGGCCAATGCGCGTTCATACGTGCGCTCAAAAGCCGACAGCACGGTGGAAGGCATAATGATGCTCATTAAAATCGAAGAAATTTGTGCGGTGCCATCCTTGTTTATAAGGCGCAGCTTGGCAAGGGCAAAGCCCACCATCATCAATAAAAACATGGTTATAATTTGGTTTAAAACCGTTAATCCGTATTCTAGCATTGCACACCTCGTTTGTTCGTTGCTTTCTATTGTAACACAGCCAAGAAGAAAAACCCACCGCTTTTTATCGCTTGCGCCGCAAAAAAACGCAGTTTTTGCTGTGCGGGCATTTTTTTGCATTTGTTCTTTTTAGCCTATTTAGCTATCGGTTGATATCTAAAATCATAAATGATGCAGCGAGCTAAAATACAATAAATAACGATATATCGACAAACACGTAAATTTAAAATTGCACATCGCCAATAAAAAGTGCACATGATGCGCATTACAAATAGTATTAACCGTTTTATTTAGCGCATTACGTATAAAAAAATCACGCGATGCGCTTTAAAAATAGGCCATGCGCAATTTACTTGCATAAGGGTAATTTAGCCTTTATAATAGTAGCATGGTATAAAAAGAAAGAGTGATATGTGATGAAGCGCAGTGAAATTAATGAAAGCATCCGAAAGGCAGAGCAGTTTATACAAAGCTATCGTTTTGCGTTGCCGCCTTTTGCGGGGTGGACACCCGCGCAATGGCAGCAAATGGGTGCGCAGTGCGATGAAATCCGCGATAATATGCTGGGCTGGGATATTACGGATTATGGGCTTTGCAAATTCCACGAGGTTGGCCTTGTGCTCATCACCTTGCGCAATGGCAACCAGCAAAACGCAAAGTATCCAAAACCCTATGCAGAAAAGCTTTTGATTAGCGAAGAAAATCAGGTTTGCCCCATGCATTTTCATCGCCGTAAGATGGAGGATATCATCAATCGCGGTGGTGGCATCATGATGATGCAGCTATATCATTCAGATAAAGACGGCAAGCTGGATACGCAAAGCGATGTTACCGTGGTGTCAGACGGGGTGCAGCTTACGCTGGCCGCAGGCACCGTGCTGGAGCTGGGCGTAGGCCAAAGCGTTACCCTTACACAAGGGCTGTATCATGCGTTTTGGGCAAAGGCGGGCGCAGGCCCTGTGCTGATTGGCGAAGTAAGCGAGTGCAATGACGACAACACCGACAATTATTTTTACGAGCCAATGGGGCGCTTTCCTACAATTGAAGAGGACGAAGCGCCATATCGCCTTTTGTGCACAGAATATCCGAAAGCAAAAGCGCAGTAAACCAAAAGCGCAGTAAAGCAAACAATTGAAACCCAAACAAGAGAAAGCAAACAAGAGTAAACCCAATCCGTGTAAAACAAAGCCTGCTCAAGAGCAAGCGGATGCGTGTGTGAACCCCCGCTTGCACAGCAAAAGCGGTACATAACACTTGTTATAATTACGATAAAGGGAAGGAAATGCAGATGGCAAGCGTAGTAGCGATAGGCGAGGCGTTAATCGATTTTACCACCGAGCGCATAGACGCCGAGGGATATCCGGTGATGGCAGCGCACGCGGGTGGCGCGCCCGCCAATTTTTTAGCAACACTTGCAAAATATGGGGTTTCAAGCGCGCTGATTACAAAAGTGGGCGAAGATACCTTTGGCCATCTTTTAAAAGGCACGCTGCAAGCGGCGGGCATTGACACGCACGGTGTGCGCATGGACAAAGCGTTTTTTACCACGCTGGCATTTGTTACACTGGATGCCGCAGGCGAGCGCACATTTGCGTTTGCGCGAAAGCCCGGTGCAGACACGCAGCTGCGATACGAAGAGCTGGATTTATCCATGATTGACCAAGCGCAGGTGCTGCATTTTGGCACATTGTCGCTCACGCACGAGCCCGCACGCACCGCCACAAAAAACGCGGTGGAATATGCGCGGCAAAACGGCAAGCTGATTACGTTTGACCCCAATTTGCGCCTGCCCCTGTGGGAAGACCCCGAAGAGGCCAAGCGCCAAATGCAATGGGGGCTAAGGCATGCAGATATCGTGAAAATCAGCTTAGAAGAAATTGAATTTTTGTTTGATTGCATGGATGGCGAGGGCGCAGAAAAATGCCTTGTGGACTATGGCGCAAAGCTGGTATTTGTTACTTTGGGCAAACAAGGCGCGTATTTTGCAACGCGCAAATGCACAGGCTATGTACAAAACTTTAATGGTGTGCACACGGTGGACACCACGGGCGCGGGCGACATCTTTGGCGCAAGCGCTTTATGCGGCATCTTGGAAAGCGGGGAAGCCCCGCAAAACTTAACGCGCGTTAAGTTGCAAGAAATTACACGTTTTGCCTGCGCGGCGGCCAGTTTATCCACCGAGCAGCATGGCGGCATCGCTTCCATTCCAGCGCGCGAGCGGGTTGAAGCGCTTTTGGCGCAATAAAATACAGGATGCGCGTTTTAAAAAATAAACAATCGCAAATGAACGATTAATCAACAATAAAAAGGAGCAGCAATTATGGACGGAAAAGCATTATTGCAATATGTAGACCACACACAGCTTAAAGCAGTTAGCACATGGGGCGATATCCAAAAGCTTTGCGCAGAAGCAATCGAATATGGCACGGCCAGCGTTTGCATCCCGCCTTGCTATGTGCGGCGCGTGCACGAAGCATACGGCGATGCAATTAATATTTGCACGGTGGTGGGCTTTCCTTTGGGGTATGCATGCACCGGTGCAAAGTGCGCCGAGGTGCAGCAGGCCTTGTGCGACGGCGCCAATGAAATTGATATGGTAATCAATATTACCGATGTAAAAAATGGCGATTATGCCGCGGTAGAACGCGAAATTGCGGCGCTGAAAGCTGCTTGCGGCACGCATATATTAAAGGTGATTATCGAAACTTGCTATCTAACCGAAGAGGAAAAGATTGCGATGTGCAAGGCGGTAACCAATGCAAAAGCCGATTTCATCAAAACCTCAACAGGCTTTGGCACCGGCGGGGCAACGCTGGAGGACGTGGCATTATTTGCACAAAATATCGGAGAACACGTTAAAATTAAAGCGGCCGGCGGCGTAAAAAGCGTGGAAGATTTGGAAGCTTTTGTGAATGCGGGCTGCGCGCGCATTGGCACCAGCAGCGCTGTGCAGCTGGTAAAAGGCAAGGAAGCGGGCGGCTATTGATGGGCGCACAAAAAAAGGATTGCAATGAGGCTACTTGCGAAAACGCGTTTTTAGCGGCGCTGGCAAACGGGCCGATTGTGGCGGCAGTGAAAGACGAAGCAGGCCTTTCGGCGGCGCTTTGCGGCGAGAGCAGCGTGGTGTTTGTGCTGTTTGGCACGCTTGCCAGCATTGCCGACATTACACAGCGCATTTGCGCTGCGGGCAAACTGGCAATGGTGCATCTTGATTTGGTGGATGGCCTTGCCGCACGCGAAGCTGCGGTGGATTTTATCGCCGCATACACAAAGGCGGCCGGCATCATTTCCACAAAGCCCGGCTTGATTAAATACGCAAAAAACAAGGGATTATTTACGGTGCAGCGCTTTTTTGTGCTGGATTCGCTTTCGCTATCCAATATCGTGGCGCCCGCGCAGCCGCTGGCGGCGGATGCGATAGAGATTTTGCCGGGCGTGATGCCAAAGATT
>JAGPHI010000089.1 GCA_018055565.1 Oscillospiraceae bacterium
CCTTCCACAATAACGCCCTCGGAGGATTTGTGCTTTTTGATGGGGATATCAAAAATGTCTTGCGGCGCTGCCTCGCGCACCATTTTATTGTATTCTTCTTTAATTTTTAACAGCAAGCGCGAAAGCTGTGTGCCGCCGTAACCGATAGAGGCATACAGCTCCTCGGCAGAATTAAGGCGCTGGCGGCGCGCGATATCGGCGATAAAATCATCATATTTTGCATCGGCAATTGTAATGAGATTGCGCCGCAGCTCTTTTTCCAGCGCGGCCTTGCCCTCGGCAATGTTTTCTTCCTTGCGCTCTTTTTTAAACCAATTGCGTATTTTGTTTTTGGCTTCGCTGGTGGTTACAATGTTTAGCCAGTCGCGGCTGGGGCCCTTATCTTTTGGGCCTGTAAGCACCTCGATAATCTCGCCCGTTACCACCTTATGGTCGATAGGCACAATGCGCCCGTTGACCTTAGCGCCCACCATGCGGTTGCCCACCGCCGAGTGGATGGCATAGGCAAAGTCAATCACGGTGGCGCGCGCGGGCAGGTTAATCACATCGCCTTTCGGCGTAAACACAAACACCTCTTCGGGCAAAAGCTCGGACTTAATGTCGCGCAGCAAATCGCCCGCATCTTCGTTTTCGCGCTGGCTTTCCAAAAGCTGACGCACCCATGCGATGCGCTCTTCAAGCTTGTCGGAATTGTTGATGCCCGCTTTGTATTTCCAGTGGGCGGCTACGCCATATTCCGCCGTTTGATCCATTTCATACGTGCGGATTTGCACTTCAAACGGAATGCCTTCGTGCCCAATAACCGTGGTGTGCAGCGATTGATACATATTGGGCTTTGGCGTGGAGATATAATCCTTAAAGCGGCTGGGGATCGGATGATACATATCATGGATAACGCCCAGCGCGTTATAGCATTCGCCCACAGACGATAAAATAATGCGCACGGCATACACGTCATATATTTCTTCAAAATCGCGGTTTTGAATATAGAGCTTGCGATAAATGCCATACACCGATTTGATGCGCTTTTTAATCACGAAATCTGTCATGGCGTTTTCTTCAAGGCGCTCTGCAATGCGATCGGCAAGGCTAGACACAAACGCTTCCGCGCCGCCGCAGGCCGATTTAACATGCTCTTCAATTTCGGTATAGCCAATGGGGTCAAGATGGCGCAGGCTGCGGTCTTCCAGCTCTTCCTTGATATTGCTCATGCCAAGACGATGCGCAATGGGGGCATACACCTCCATCGTTTCCAGCGCCTTATCGCGGCGCTTTTGTTCGGGCCATGCGTCCGAGGTGCGCATATTGTGCAAACGGTCGCACAGTTTAATCAGCATTACGCGGATATCACGGCTCATCGCCAGCAGCATTTTGCGCAGGTTTTCCGCCTGCTGCTCCTCCACAGAGGAAAACGTGATTTTGCCAAGCTTTGTTACGCCGTCTACCAAAAGCGCCACATCGCCGCCAAAGCTTGCTTTGATGCTGTCTAATGAGATATCCGTGTCCTCTACCACATCATGCAAAAGCGCGGCACAAACAGAGTCCGTGTCGAGGCCGAGGTCGATCAAAAGCGCCGCCACATTAATGGGGTGGCTGATATAGCTTTCGCCCGAAAGGCGTGTTTGCCCCTCGTGTGCGGAATCCGCCACCGCATATGCACGGTGTATCTTTTCCATATCGTAAGAACGGCCAGAATCCAGCATCAGCTTTTCCAGCGCTTCATAAGTTTGCAATGACACGTACAATCGTTCCTTTCCCGAACAATGGCTAATTTTCTAGGCTGCGCAAAATATTGGCCGATGCCAAATCGCGTTTTTCCGAAACAGGCACCGCCGCGTAAAATTCCGCGCCGTCCTGCTCTTTTTTCTCCACAAGGCCCAGCTCGCACAGCGCTGCAAGCGACACCAATATTTTGCCCGCATTTTCCGCACCCAACAGGGCAAACAGTGGGCGCAAATCCCGCGCGGGCAAGCCGCCCTGGCATACGCGCTTATACACCGCCACGGTGTCTGCCCGTTGCGGTTTTAACAAAAGGCGCTCGTTATCCGAAAGGCTGGCGCCTGTGATTAACGCTTCAAAGCTGCCCGCAGGCTGTATGTATGCATCGGAAAGCCCAGCTGGGCGCAGCTCTTTAATGCGGCCGGACACCATCTTGCCCGCCTTGCCCTCATACACCGAAAGCGCAATAGCCGCATCCACGCGCGCGCCCACCTCGTATCCCAGCGCCGCAGGCGACGTGCCAAACATCACGCAATACAAGCTTGCGCTGCCGCTTTTAAAGCGCACGCGGCAATGCTTGCCGTTTGTGATGGGATATACTGCGTCTATCAACACATTTTCAAGATAAAACAGCGGTGCAGGATTGGCCGCGCCAAATGGTGCCAAAAGCGAAAGCTGCTCTACATCCTCGGGCGTAAGGCGCGAAAGCTCTACCCGCGCGTCCAGCACAAGGGCGCTGCGCTCTGTGGCAGGGCAATGCGCGCTGACATAGGCGTTTATGGCGCGGCGCAGCGCGGGGATGTTTTCCTCGCGCACAGAAAGCCCTGCGGCCATCGCGTGCCCGCCAAAGCGAATTAGCAAATCGGCGCACGCGGCGATAGCGTCGTATAACGACACACCCTCCACGCTGCGGCCAGAGCCCTTGCCCTCGCCGTTTTCGTCTACCGAAATAATAATCACAGGCTTTGCGTATCGCTCTACAATGCGCGATGCCACAATGCCGATTACGCCCTGATGATAGCCCTTGCCCTCCACCACCAAAATGCGGTCGTTTGCAAACGAGGCATCGCCCGCGATGCGCGCCGCAATTTCATCGGCGATATCCTGCTCGGCCTTTTGGCGCGCGGCATTATTTTCTTCGAGCACTGAAACAATTTCTGCCCCTGCGTCGATATCGTCGCACAAAAGCAGCTCCAGCGCTGTATTGGCGGTATCCATACGGCCTGCCGCGTTTAAGCGCGGCGCAAGGCCAAACGAGATATTTTCGCTTGTTAGCTCTTTGCCTGTAAAGCCGCAGGCATCAATCAGCGCTGCAAGGCCCGGCCTTTCTGGGTTTTGCAAAAGCGCCAGCCCTGCTTTCACCAGCTTGCGGTTTTCGCCCGTAAGGGGCATAATGTCTGCCACTGTGCCAATGGCCACAAGGTCTGCATAAAAGGGCAAAAGCTCTTCGGCTTCGCAGCCCTCCAGCGCACAAATTAATTTAAACGCCACGCCCACGCCGGAAAGGCATTTAAACGGGCTTTGATCCTCTAAAAGCTGCGGATTAACAATTGCGACGGCAGGCGGCAGCGCAAGGGGTGGCAAATGATGATCCGTCACCACTACGTCAATGCCCTTTTGCGCGGCAAAGGCAATTGCCTCGCAGGCAGACACGCCATTATCCACCGTAACAATCAGCTCTACGCCTTTTTCTGCCATATATTCCACGGTGGGCACCGAAAGGCCATAGCCCTCGTCCTCACGGTTGGGTAGCTTGTAGTACACCTCGGCGCCAAGCCCGTCTAAATAGGTGTATAAAAGCGCCGTGGCCGTTACGCCGTCCACATCATAATCGCCAAACACGGCAATGCGCTCGCCCTTATCCACCGCCGATAAGATGCGCGCGCAGGCTTTGTCGATATTGGCAAGAAAGGCTGCGTCAGACAGCGGCTCGTCTGCTTCTACAAACGCGCGCACGGTTTGCGTGTCGGTAAAGCCGCGCGCGGTAAGCACGTCGCACACAAGCCGCGGCAAGCCAAATGCCCGCTGCAAATCGGTGCCTGCGGCACTATTCGGTTTTAGTAGCTGCCAGGGACGATAAAACATAAAGCCTCCGATACATTTGAAAGAATTGCAGTTTGTGGTATACAGTAAAGGCATCGCTTGCGCAATGCCCGCGCATTTTATGAATGGGTGTAAGCATATCGTTCCGCCACCGCTTTGGCCGCGCGAATGCCATCTACCGCGGCCGACACAATGCCGCCCGCATAGCCTGCGCCCTCGCCGCAAGGATATACACCCTTAAGCTCCGTGCTTTCAAGGCTTTCCTTGTCGCGCGTGATGCGCAAGGGCGAGGATGTGCGTGTTTCAATGCCTGTTAAAACGGCGCTTTGTGCTGTGTAGCCGCTAAGGCGGCTATTAAAAAAGCGCAAGCCGCCGCGCAGCGCATCGGCCAGTTCCTTTGGCAAAAGCGCGCCTAAATCCGCAGCGCGCACGCCCAGCGGGTATGTGGGCTGCACAGTACTGAGAGCAAGCTTGCCCTCGCCGTTTAAAAAGCTTTGCACGCTTTCGGCCGGTGCCGCATAATCGCCGCCGCCCGCCTTGAATGCCGCGGCCTCCAAATCGCGCTGAAACGCCACCGCGCGCATTGCATCGCCCCCAAAATCGGACGGATGCACGCTGACAGCCACGGCGGCATTGGCATTTTTGCCATCGCGCGCATATAGGCTCATGCCGTTTGTAACCACGGTGTTTTCCTCGCTGGCCGCGGCCACCACGCTGCCGCCCGGGCACATGCAAAAGGTGTATACGCCACGCGCGCCCACATTGGTAGACAGCTGATATTCGCCCTGCGGCAAGGCGGGATGCCCCGCAGCGCCATGATACAGCGCCGCGTTGATATCGCTTTGTAAATGCTCTGCACGAAAGCCGACGGAAAACGGCTTTGCCTCAAGCGCAAAGCCCTGTTTTTGCAGCATCGCAAAGGTATCTCTGGCGGAATGCCCCGTAGCAAGCAATAAAACGCCGCACGGAATATCGCCCTCGGGCGTTTGCACGGCCACTAAACGGCCATTTTCGGTTTGCAGGCCTGTAAGCGCCGTATGAAAGCGGATTTCCCCGCCCAGCGCCAAGATTTCCTCGCGGATAGACACAATCACCGCACGCAAGCGGTCGGTGCCGATGTGCGGCTTTTGCAAATAGGCAATTTCGGCGGGCGCACCGTGCTGCAAAAATGTTTCGGTTACAAACCCACAAAGCGGGTCGTGTATGCGCGTGGTAAGCTTGCCATCCGAAAAGGTGCCCGCGCCCCCCTCGCCAAACTGGATATTGGTGGCCGTGTCAAGGCCGCCGCCCGTGTAAAACGTGTTTACAGCGCCCACGCGCTGCGCCATTGCACCGCCGCGCTCAAGCACGATGGGGCGAAAGCCCTCGCGCGCCAAAACCAGCGCCGCAAAAATCCCCGCGGGGCCAAAGCCGCACACGCAAGGGCGCTCGCGCAGCGGTGTTTCACCTTTTTTTACAATAAACGGCATTTTTCGCACAAAGGATACTGCGCCGCCCTGCGCGGCACAGGCTTCTTCGGCCTGCGCGTCTTTCAGCGAAAGCGCCACAGTATACACCATTGTTTGCTTGCCGTGCCGCGCATCTACAGAGCTTTTGGCAAGCGCCGTGCTTTGCACCTTGTCTTCTTTAATGCGCAACACGCGGCGCGCCGCGGCATACGCATCCTCTACGC
>JAGPHI010000090.1 GCA_018055565.1 Oscillospiraceae bacterium
GCGCAACAAAGTGGCCGAATTTATTTTATACACGCACGAGATTGCAGCGCAGCTGGGCGTGCGCATTCCCAGCTTTGGGCACGCAGGCGACGGCAATTTACACATTTATATTTGCCGCGACGCATTAAGCGAAGAGGCCTTTGCCGATGTGCTGCATAAGGCGTTTTCTGCAATGTATACCCGCGCGGCGCAGCTGGGCGGCCTTGTATCGGGCGAGCACGGCATCGGCTGGGCCAAAAAGCAGTATCTGCATGCGCAATACGGCGATGTGCCGATGCAGCTGATGCGCGGCATCAAAGCGGTGTTTGATGAAAAAGGCATTTTAAATCCGGATAAAATTCTATAATGTGTGCGTGTATTTTGCATGGCGTATGGCGGTTTCTAACAGTATAGCAGCACTTAAGTTTCATGCAACGCCTAAATATGGCAAAGCCCCCTGTGCTTTCAGCGAGCACAGGGGGCTTTTGTGTAAAAATGGGTTTTTGCGCTAAGGTTTGCGCAGCGCTATTTTAAGCCATTGTCCAATTTTTCGTAGCCCGGATGGCGGCCTGTTACGCCGTAATAGGCGCGCTTATCAATCAGCTTTTGAATATTTTCGGGGCTGATATCGCGGCTGCCGCCAAGAATCACCGCGTTAATGGTAATTTTGGCCCATAGCTCAAGGCTTTCCATGCGGTAAAACGCCGTAACCACGTCGCCGCCAACGGCAAGCGCACCGTGATTTTCTAAAAGCATCACATCGTGCTGCTCCAAATACGGCTCTATCGCATTCGGCACCTCCTCGGTGCTTGGCGTGCCGTAGGGCGTAAGCGGCACAGCGCCCACGGTAACCACGGTTTCAATCATATTGTACATATCCATCGATTTTTGCGCCACGGCAAAGCCCGTTGCGCCCGGCGGATGCGCGTGCACCACGGCCCATACATCCGCGCGTTTTTCATAGCAGCGCAAATGCATTTTAATTTCGCTGGATGGGCGGTATCCCTCGGCGGCTTCAAGGATATCGCCGTTTGCATTGATGCGCACCAGCTTTTCTGGTGTGATATACGATTTGCTGATGCCTGTCGGTGTGGCCAAAAAGGTGCCGTCCTCCAAACGTGCCGACACATTGCCGTCGTTTGCGGCCACCCAGCCAAGCTGCCACATTTTGTGGCAAACATCGCAAATTTGTTCTTTGATACTGTCAATATTCATGCGTTAAACCGTCCTTTTTGCAAGATAGCATCGCGCGGCATGCTTTTGCAAGCCCTGCCGGCGATAGATATAGTATACCGCAATTACAAGCGCTATACAATATCCTTTGTGGCCACAACGGCAATGCCGGTGTCGGCAACGTTTGCAAGCACAATTTGCCCAGTTTTTACAGGGCAGGTAAGGCTTATGCCGTTCAGCGCGTGCATCACGCTTGTTACCTTGCATTTTGGCACGCTGCCCGCCGTTTTCACGGGGCAGCGGCGCGCGCTGCCGCCTTGCGTTTTCACGGTGCTGGTTACAACGCGCACGGGCGCGGTTAATTCGGCTTTGCCGTAATGCAATCCGCGCTCACAGCCATTGCCTTTTACTGCAAGGGTTTCTTCGTCTACCGTCAAACGGCAGCCCTTAGGGCATACAATACAGATGATATCAGCCATTGTTCTTGTTCCTTTCGTCTGTTCGATTATCAGCGTTTCGCCTTGTGCACGCTTTTGCGCAAAAATATTGCCGCAAAGCCTTACACGCAAAAGATAAGCGCTATTTTTCTTGAATGGACACGGTTAATTCGCTGCTTGTTGCTTTATCCAGTAAAACGCGCGGCAGCATAATATGCTCCATCTCGCCGGGCGCTAAATGCTCGCGCTTAAACGCAGCTAAAACGGTTTCGCCGTCCATCACTTGCACCACGCTTTCGCCGTAAATGCGGTTTACGCGGAAAAACACATCTGCGGCTTTTGCGATATTGGCGGGGCGGATATGCTGCGGCACCGTATAGGTAACGCCCGTGCCATTTTTAATGGCCAGCGCTTGGCCTGTGGCAGACCCGTTTAGCACATACTGCGCAGCGCCCGCGCCCGCGCGCTGGCTTTCTGCGGTTACAAAATCCACAAGGTCGTGCACATGCACCACATTGCCCGATGCAAATATGCCGCCAAGCGAGGTTTCCATGTTTTCATATACCATCGCGCCGCTTGTGCGCGGGTCCATCGCAATGCCAGCATCTCTTGTCAGCTCGTTTTCGGGTATCAGCCCCACCGATAAAAGAATGGTGTCGCAATCAAATTCCATTTCGGTGCCCTTGATGGGGCGGCGGTTTTCGTCTACTTTTGCCACGATTACCTTTTCTACACGCTTGTCGCCTTTAATGTCTACAATCGTGTGCGAGAGATACAGCGGGATGTCAAAATCGTTTAGGCACTGCACAATATTGCGCGTAAGCCCGCCCGAATACGGCATCACTTCTACGCAGGCCAGCACCTTTGCGCCCTCTAAAGTAAGGCGGCGCGCCATAATCAGGCCAATATCGCCCGAGCCCAAAATGATGACGCGCTTGCCCACCATGCGCCCCTCGATATTGATATAGCGCTGGGCGGCGCCCGCTGTAAACACGCCCGCGCCGCGCGTGCCAGGAATGGCAATGGCACCGCGCGTGCGCTCGCGGCAGCCCATTGCAAGCACCACGGATTTGGTTTGTAAAACGCGATACCCCTCGGCCGCGCTTACCACGTGCACCTCTTTTTCGGGCGATACCGAAAGCACCATCGTGTCCAGCGCAAGCTCGATGCCGCTATCTTGTAAAAGCGCGATAAAGCGCCCCGCGTATTCGGGGCCGGTTAATTCTTCTTTAAAATAGTGTAGGCCAAAGCCGTTATGAATGCATTGGTTTAAAATGCCGCCCAGCTCTTTGTCGCGCTCCACAATTAAAATGTGCGCAAGGCCTTTTGCTTTGGCTTCCAGCGCCGCGGCAAGGCCGGCAGGCCCACCGCCAATCACAATTAAATCATACATTTGCTTCACCCGTGCTTTCTGCTTTGGTTTCTCCGGTTAAAATATACGTGCCGCTTGTGTCTTGCAACACGGCGGTATCGGGGATATTTTGTTCCCGCGCCAAAATTTCTAAAACGCGCGGCCCGCAAAAGCCGCCCTGGCAGCGCCCCATGCCCGCGCGCACACGCCGCTTTACGCCATCCAGCGAAACAGGGGGAATTGGCCCGCGCAGGCTTTCTAAAATTTCGCCCTCCGTCACGGTTTCGCAGCGGCAAATCACACGGCCATAAGCGGGGTTTGCGGCAATCAGTTCGCGCTTTTGTTCGTTTGAAAGCTCTTTAAAGCACACATGCGTGCGCTGGCAAACAAAATCGTCTTTCTCGCGCAGGGCAATGCCCTCGTTTTCCAAAAGCTGCACCGCATATTTTGCAATGGCGGGCGCGGCAGTAAGCCCAGGAGATTTAATGCCCGCAATGTCAATCAGGCCATCGGCGGCGCGTTCGATAATAAAATCATCCTTATCGGTTGCAGCACGCACGCCCGCAAAATTGCGGATGGATGCGCGCAAATTCACGCTCGGCACCGATTTTTTGGCCATTTCGCTCACAAAGGCAAGCCCCTCGGCCGTAGTGGCGGTGTCGGTGGGGGCGCTGGCTGCTGCGTTTGGCCCCACTATCAAATTGCCATGTACGGTGGGCGATACCAGCACGCCTTTGCCGTTCTCGTTCGGGCATTGAAAAATCACACTGTGCACGGTGTCGCCCTCGGCGGTGTCTAATAAATAATATTCGCCACGGCTGGTTTTGGTGGTAAACGAGGGCTTTGCGGCCATGTTATGCACATTTTCGGCTAAAACGCCCGCCGCGTTCATCACGCACCGCGCTTCAAACACGCCTTTATCCGTGGTAACGCGCCATCCGCTGCTAATTTTTTCCATCCCAATCACGCGGTGCGAAAGATATAGCTGCACGCCGTTTTTAACCGCGGTTTCTGCCAGCGCCAGCGCATATTCCCACGGGCTGACAATGGCGGCCTCGGGCGCATACAGCGCTAAGGTAACGGCGGGGGAAAGCTTTGGCTCACGCGCGCGCACCTCGTTGCCCGATAAAAGCGCAAGGCCGCCCACGCCGTTTTTAACACCGTTTGCATAAAGCGCGCGCAGCGTTTCTTCCTCATCGGGCGCAAACGCCAGCACATACGAGCCCACCTGCTTATAGGGCACATCCAGCGCGGTGCAAAGCTGCTTTGCCAGCTTTACGCCCTCTACATTCAGCTTTGCCATTAAGGTGTCGTGCGCGGGGTCATAGCCCGCGTGCAAAATGGCGCTGTTTGCCTTTGTGGTGCCCACAGAAACATCGTTTTCTGCCTCCAGCACTGCCACTGAAAGCCGATAGCGCGAAAGCTCCATCGCGGTGGCTGCGCCCACAATGCCGCAGCCGATTACAATCACATCAATCATACTACTACCCATTTCCTTTTCAAATTTATAACAAAAAAAGAGCAACGCAAACACACCATACGGTGCGTTTCGTTTACTCTCAAATCTCAAAACAAAGCGCGCTGATTTTATTGTAATGGTTCCCCAAGCTGTGCTAAATGGGGGGCATCAAAGCAGAATTGCTACTTTTGCTAATTGTACCATAAAATATGCGAAATGTAAAGGAAAAGGAAAGTCGGTAAGACTTTCCTTTTCCGTATCCATGCTAGTCCAGCATTTGCAAGATGGCGGCCTTTGGCCTTGCGCCAACGGCACTTTGCACCACTTTGCCGTTTTTGATTACCAGCAAAGTAGGGATGCTCATCACTTGATATTGCGCGGCCAGCTCGGGCTGCTCGTCGATATTAATTTTGCCCACCTTTGCATGGGTGATTTCTTCGGCAATTTCGTCCACTAGGGGCGATACCATGCGGCACGGGCCGCACCACGGCGCCCAAAAATCCAGCAGTACGGGCTGCTCAGATTGTAATACCTCTGCAGTAAAATTATCGTTTGTAATGGTTAAAACGCGCATAGTTTCCTCCTTTTTATGGGCAATGCCCATGTGTTTCGGGTGATTGCTGCAAAGCGGCATGCATTTGCATTACCTATATTATATGCGCCTTGCAAGTAAAATGCAATTGCTGGGCTAAAGAAATGCAAATATGGCAAGCATGCGAAAACGAACGGTAAATTTGTCAAATTTGCGGGTATGCACGGTGTGAGAAACGGCGTATAATGAAAAACAGAAGCGTAAAACAGAAAGGATGAATCCAATGAATGTGTATATATCCAGCGATATAGAGGGCACTTGCGGCATTGCGCACTGGGACGAAACAGAGCCCGGCGGCAAAAATTTGTATGAAAGCTTTACAAA
>JAGPHI010000091.1 GCA_018055565.1 Oscillospiraceae bacterium
AAAACAAGGATTTTCACGCGGCAAAAGCGCGGATTTTTCAAAATTATCAAAAATTGTGCTTTGCGCGGGGTGCCTATCGCTTTGGCTTGTACAGATAATCGATGGCGTTTGCGTGCGCTGGGTGGATGACGCAATTGCTTGTACAGATAAGCGCTGCGCGTTTGCGTGCGCGGTGGGCATATCGCAATAGCTTGTACAGAAAGGCCTGCGCGGGGTGGATAGATATTTTGCGCAATGTTAGCGTATTGGCACGTGTAAGATACGATGTGCTGCGTGCGCGATAGGCTTTGCTATTCGCTAATAAGCAGGGGTTTAAGCGCTGCGCAAATTTTTTGCAGAGAATCTGGCTTTGCCAGTGCGCGCGCTTTAGCGCCCATTTCCATCAAAATTACAGGGTTTTTTGTAAGCGCGTCCACCGTTTCAATCAGCGTTTGCGGGGTGAGCGATTTTTCTTCCAGCACTTTGGCAGCGCCCAGCTTTTCCAGCTGCATGGCATTATGATATTGATGGTTTTCGGCCACATTGGGCGAGGGTATCAATATGCTGGCTTTGCCCGCAGCCGCAATTTCGGCCAACGTAAGCGCGCCTGCGCGGCTGATAACAAGGTCTGCCGCTGCAAGCATGGCCGGCATGTCCTCAATATATTCGCGGATGCGAAAATGCGGGGAATTATCAATGCCCAGCTTGCTGGCAAGGGCCGCAAAATCGGCTTTTTCTATAGAGCCCGTAGCGTGAATATGTAAAAAATTGCGTTCCTTGCTGTGCCACGCGGCAAGCGGCGCAATGCGCTCGTTTACCGCTTGCGCACCGAGGCTGCCGCCAAACGAAAGCAAAACCACCTGCCCTTGCTTTACGCCCAGCGCCGCGCGCGCGCTAACCCGATTTGCCGTGAACACCTCGGGGCGCACGGGATTGCCCACCACCACGGTTTTTTGTTGAGCGCCCAGCTTTTCCACTGCGTCTGGCATTGCGGCAAACACAACGTCTGCATTTTTGGCCAAAAGCTTATTGGTAACGCCTGGAAATGCGTTTTGCTCGTGAATGGCGGTTTTGATGCCTTTTTTGGCGGCGGCGCGCAAAACAGGCCCGCTAACATAGCCGCCCGTACCAATCACCAGCGCGGGCGATAGCTCGCGCAATATGGCATTGGCGCGCGGTATACTGAGTGCCAAATGATAAACCGCCGCAAGGTTACGCGCAATGTTTTGGGGCGTAAGCTTGCGCTGAATGCCGTTTACCTCAATGGCATGAAAGGGATAGCCCGCTTTTGTAACAAGGGCATATTCCATGCCGCCGCGCCGCCCCGCAAAATGGATTTCGGCGTTTGGATATTCTTTTTTGAGCGCGCCTGCAATGGCAAGCGCTGGATTGATATGCCCCGCCGTGCCGCCGGCGGCAATTAAAATGCGCATACTGCTTCTCCCTTTTGTATCATGTTGGAACACGCGCGTATTGGCCTGCCATCGCTATGTTTTATAAACGCCGGATTGCCGCGACACGGAAAGCACCACGCCAATTTCGCCCATGAGCATCGTAAGCGAGGTGCCCCCCGCGGAGAAAAACGGCAAGCTGATGCCTGTATTGGGAATTAAATTGGTTACCACCGCGATATTGAGCGCCGCTTGCAAGGTGATTTGCATAATCACGCCCACCACCAAAAGCGAGCCGAATTTATCCTTTGCCTTAACGGCGATATACAGCCCGCGCAGCAAAAGGGCCACAAAAAGCCCGATAACCAGCATCGCGCCCACAAAGCCCAGCTCCTCGCAGGTGATGGCGAAGATGAAATCGTTTTGCGGCTCTGGCACATACAGATGCTTTTGCACCGAATTGCCGATGCCTTTGCCAAACAGCTTGCCGCTGGCAATGGCATACATGCTTTGAATGGTTTGATGCCCTTTGCCGAGCGCATCGGAAAAGGGGTCTATCCAATAATTGAGGCGGCTTTCTACATAGGGCACAAGGTCGGGCATGAGCACAAGCGCGCCCACCACGGCTGCCGAAGCGCCGCCAATGGCAATGCCAAACCATAAAAGCCCCGTGCCGCCCACAAACATCATAATAGCGCCAATGCCGAAAATGAGCACGGTGCCGGAAAGATGCGGCTCTAAAAGCATGAGGCCTGCGATCACACCCATAATGGTGATAAAGGGCAAAACGCCATAGGAAAAGCGTTTCATCTTATCGTGATTGACAGATATGATATGCGCAAACAGCACAATCACGGCAAATTTGGCAACGTCGGACGGCTGCAAAGTGCCGATGCCTGGGATGGTAATCCAGCGCTTGGCATTATTGATAGCGGGCATAAACAGCACGATTACCAATAAAATGAGCGTAACGCCCATGATGGGCCATGCAAAACGGTGAAAAATGTGGTAATCCACCACCGATGCAGCTATCATGGCCGCAAGGCCGATAAACGCGAACACGATTTGCTTGCGGATAAAGACAAACGCATCATCCTTACGATAAATGCCCGTGGCATAGCTGGAGCTGAACACCATCACAAGGCCAAACACCACAAGCGTTAGCACAATAATAGCAAGCGGCCAATCAAACGGCATTAAACGCTTTTGCGCGGTATTTGGCTTTTTTGTTTCCAGTGTTTTGGTGTCTTGGCGCAAAATTTCGCCCTCGCTTTCGTTGATGATTCCGCACGCACGCGGCATCGCCTATGTTACATATACATACAAAAACCCTAAAACCACAAAAACCAATGTTACAAAGCTGAAAACAGAAACAATTTTCACTTCGCTCCAGCCCGACATTTCAAAATGATGGTGAATGGGGCTCATTTTAAAAATGCGTTTTCCATGTGTGATTTTAAAATAGCTTACTTGCAATACCACGCTGGCCGCCTCGCAAATATATACAATGCCCAGTAAAAGCAAAAGCTCTGGCCGCTGCATGCAAAACGCCGTTGCCACAACCGCGCCGCCTAAAAACATACTGCCTGTGTCGCCCATGAACACCTTTGCGGGATGAAAGTTCCACGCAAGAAATCCGCCGCAGCCGCCGGCGATGGCCGCAGCAAAAAGCGCTATCATAGTATACCCCAGCAGCCCCGCGATAAGCATAAACCCGAGCATTACTACAAAAGTTACGCTGGAGGCAAGCCCGTCGATGCCATCGGTTAGATTTACCGCGTTTACCATAAAGATAATGAACAAAAAGGCCAGCGGATAAAACCAATAGCCCAAATCCACTGCGCCAAGCCCCGGAATTTGAATGGCGGTAGATAGGCTGCCGTTGATGTAAAGCGCAGAAAGAAACGCGGCGGTAATCAGCACTTGAAACACAATTTTAACGCGCGCACGCAGGCCTAAATTGCGCTTTTTTACCACCTTTACATAATCGTCTATAAAGCCCACAAGCCCAAATGCAAACGAAGTGACAAGCGCAATCAGCAGATTGTTCACCGCGCGCGTGGCTGCCTCGCCCAATAAATCCGGCGCTGCCACGGCATAAATGGTATAGCCTGCCGTAACGCCCAAAAGCGCGCCCAAATAAAACGTAAGGCCGCCCATTGTGGGCGTGCCGTTTTTATCGGCGTGCCATGTGGGGCCAATTTCTTTAATGGTTTGCCCGTATTTAAGGCGTTTGAGCCACGGCACCAAAAAGCATCCCGAAAGGGCGGTGATGCACAGTGCGGTGAAGGCTGCAATAATCAGCGCATATCTTGCCATTCAACAATCATTCCTTTTTAAGTACTTTGATAAAACCCTGTTAAAATTTCTTCAAAATGCATGCCGTGGCTGGCTTTTACCAGCACAACATCGCCTTTTTTACAATAATTTTGCAGCAAAGCCACGGCATCGCTTTTGTCTGTGCAGTGCGTTGCGGCAACGCCTAAGCTTACCGCGCGCTGGTGTGTGTTGCGCGCGGCCTCGCCCACAGTGATTAAAAAATCCACATTGGCCGCTGCCACAGCGCATGCGATGCCCTCATGCTCGGCACGGCTTTGCTCGCCAAGCTCAAACATATCGCCCAGCACCGCCACGCGGCGCTTTGCGGGATAATCGCGCAAGGTGGCAAGCCCCGCACGCATGGAATCCGGATTGGCATTATAGCAATCCTCAATCACCACAACACCGTTTTTTTCCACCACATGCTGGCGATGCCCCGTGGTAACAAAGCTTTCCAGCGCTTTTGCCGTGCGCGCGGGGTCCATACAAAGGCGCGTGGCCAGCGCATAGGCCGAAAGCGCGTTCAGCACATTATGCTCGCCCAGCGCAGGGATGCACACGGGATAATTGCCATATAGTTTATCGCAAAGAATAAAATCGGTGTGGCCGCTGCCATAGCGGATATCTTTTGCGCGCACCTCGGCGCCGGACATAAGGCCAAAGGTAACGCGGCGCAAATCGCCGCGCAATGGCGCTGTTGCTAAATATTCGTCTTGCATGCTGACAACCACGGGCGCGCCCTCGGGCATGCCCTCGCAAATTTCCATCTTTGCGTGCAAAATGTTTTCGCGCGAGCCCAGCTGTTCTAAATGCGCATGGCCGATGCACGTGATAATCGCGCCTTGCGGGCGCGCGGCGCGCGTGAGCTTGGCAATTTCGCCCATGCCCTGCATGCCCATTTCTACCACGGCAAATTCGGTTGTGGCATCAAGCTGAAACAGGGTGTTCGGCATGCCGATTTCGTTGTTTTGGTTGCCCTGCGTTTTCACCGTGTTGCCAAAAGCCGAAAATGCCGCATAGCAAAATTCCTTTGTTGTGGTTTTGCCAACGCTGCCTGTGATGCCCACCAGCACGGGCTGAAAGCCCGCACGATAATTGCCGCCCATTTGAATGTATGCATCCAGCACATCGGGCACCACACAGCAAAGCGCGGCGGGCACACCCTCAATTGGATGCTGCGCCACAATGCCTACAGCACCTGCCAAAAGCGCATCCTGCGCAAATTGATGCCCGTCAACGCGCTCGCCTTTAATGCATACAAAGATGCACCCCGCACACACCTTGCGGCTGTCGGTAACAACGGCACTTACCAGCGGGTTGCCCGCCAGCGTCCCAATATTTTCAAGGAGCGTATTTGCTAAAATTGGTTGCAATTTTGTTCCCTCCTTCAAAAAGCGCGGCAGCGAAGCGCAGCTGCATGCCCGTTTCGATGCGAAAGCGGTTTTGTTGTATCGTACATTGCCATGCGATGGCGGCGTTTTAGCGCTGGTTTTCTTTTAGCCAATCCGCAACAATGCGGTGTTCGTCGAGATACAGGGTTACGCCGTCGATTACTTGATAATCCTCGTGCCCTTTGCCAAGCAGCATCAG
>JAGPHI010000092.1 GCA_018055565.1 Oscillospiraceae bacterium
ACTGTTTTTTGCCATGCTTACTACTGTGGTTTTGGCATCGCCCAGTATTTTTATGGCGCAATTGGTAAAAGGAAACTTTGAAACTACAATGGCAGGGGTGCTCGCGGCAAACATTTTTTCTTACATAACGGTTTTGCTATTGGTGTATTTCTTTTTAAAGCCATCGCTGAATTACATGCTGGAATTTGGGGAGGACAAGCTATTTTGGATGTTTTCGGTGATACCAATTTTGTTTTATGTTTACACCTTCGGCCTCACAAAGTATAATTTTGGCGCATACACAATTAGTGAAAATCAATGGCTGCATTTAGTGCCGGATATGATGGTATACACTACCTATCCGCTGCTGATTTATATTTTTAAAACAACGCGCGAGAAAAACCGCATGCAAGCAGAACGAGAAATGATGCGCATGAGCCTTGACGAAGCAGGGCGGCAGATGAAAGCAATGGTAAGCCAGCAAGAGCAGGCCACCGTGTATCGGCACGATTTGCGCCATCACTTCACATTGTTAAGCGGATTTGCCGCTAACGGCGATATAGAAAATATTAAAAGCTATCTTGCGGGCGCGCAAAACGAAATTAGCGCAATAACGCCCGTCCGCTATTGCCAAAACGAAACGGTGCATATCATTTTGTCGGCTTATGTTGCAAAGGCAAAGCCCTTTGATGTTACATTGCATGTGCAGGCTAATTTGCCGCAAACATTAAATGTGCAGGAAAGCGAGCTTTGCGCTTTGTTCAGTAACGGCCTTGAAAATGCCATTGCAGCTGCCGCTAAAGCAGATTTGCCGCTGCGCATCGTGCGTGTGGATTGCAGCGTGCACAAAGGCAATGTGCTAATTATTATGGAAAATCCGTTTGTGGGCGAAGTGACAATTGAAAACGGCTTGCCAAAGCAGCTGCTTCCCGAGCATGGGTTTGGCACGAAAAGCATGATGATGATTGCCAAACGATATCATGGTTATTGCGGCTTTACAGCGCAAAACGGCGTGTTTACCGTAAAAATTGTGCTGCCACTGGGGGCGCAAGCAGACGCAAATACGGAAAACACCGACGCGGCACAAGCGTGTGCAATATAAACGAGCGCAAGCGCAATATGCGCGGCAGCCTGCGGGGCATCAGCGCCGCACCCCTCGTGGCAAGCGCACGGTTTAGCAGCAGGCGCATAGGATAAAAGCACCAAAGCGGCAGGGAGGGAGAATCTTTGCCGCTTTACTACGGCTTGCGGCAAAAGGGCGCTTGCATCGGATGCCGCGCGCGTGCCTATACTGTAGCGTGGCATGCACCAGCCACAGCCGCCGAAAAGCGGCGGTGCCGTGAGAATACGGGCAAAGCGTAAAAATGCGGAAAAATTAAAAAGGCGCTTGTGAAATGCGCAAAATGCGGTTATAATAGAATCAGTAATGCACAATTTACGTTAGATGCCTTTATAAGGCGTGTGTACGCTTGTATCGTTAGGCGCGGGCGGCCTTATGGCGCTTTGCGTTAGAATAAAAGGATGAGTGAAAATGATGTTTAATAAAGATATCGGCATTGACCTCGGCACCGCAAATACGCTGGTGTACATGAAGGGTAAGGGCATCGTTATGCGCGAGCCCAGCGTGGTGGCTGTAGACACCAAAAGCGACACGGTGCGCAGCGTGGGCCATTCGGCAAAGGATGTTATCGGCCGTACGCCGGGCAGCATCGTGGCAGTGCGCCCATTAAAAGACGGCGTTATCGCCGATTTCGACATTACGGCTGCGATGTTGCAACATTTTATTAAAAAGGTGTGCGGGTCGTCGATGTTTATTCGCCCGCGCGTGATTATTTGCATTCCGTCGGGCGTTACCGAGGTAGAGCGCCGCGCCGTGCGCGAGGCCAGCATTAAAGCAGGCGCAAGGCAGGTTATGGTAATTGAAGAGCCGATGGCGGCGGCAATCGGCGCAGGGCTGCCCGTCAGCGAGCCATCGGGCAGCATGGTGGTGGATATCGGCGGCGGCACGGCCGAAGTGGCGGTGATTTCGCTGGGCGGCATCGTGGCCTCCAAAAGCGTGCGTGTTGGCGGCGATGAGTTTGATCAATCCATTATTGCGTATATTAAACGCAAATACAATTTGCTGATTGGCGAGCGCACAGCCGAGGCCATTAAGGTGGAAATCGGCTCGGCTTATAAACTAAGCGAGGAATTAAGCCTCGATATCAAAGGGCGTAACCTTGTGGACGGCCTGCCCAAAAACATTCAAATACGCAGCGAAGAGGTGCGTGAAGCGCTGGCAGAGCCCCTTGAGCGCATTGTGGATGCCATTAAAGAAACATTAGAGCGCACCCCGCCTGAGCTGGCGGCGGATATCATTGATCACGGCATCATGCTGACAGGCGGCGGCGCACTGTTAAGTGGGCTGGATCATTTGGTGCAAAGCCAAACGGGCATTGATGTGCACATTGCCGAGTTCCCGCTGGACTGCGTGGCAAATGGCACCGGCATGGTGCTGGATAATATCGAGCTTTTAAGCGAGGTATTGGACGAAACGGAACGTAAATTTTAAACAAAGTGCAATACAAGCGGGCAGCATGGCAGATACGCGCCGGTTGCCCGCTTTTGCTTATTGCCATGTGCATGCCGGATGGCATTGCAAATGCACATAGGAATACCGAGTATGCATGCGTAAACAGCTTGCAAAAGCTTGCGTTTATGCATTCGAGAGGAGTCTGCAAATGTTTCGAGATTTCTTTTCATCAAAGCGATTTAAAGTGCTGGTTTGCATTGCGGTGATTTTGGCGGGCTTTATGGCCTATGCGGGCGCAAATGGCCGCCTTTCTGCCGCACCGCAAGAGCTTTTGGCGGCGGCGCTTGTGCCGTTTCAGCGTCTTTCTGCGGCGTTTTCGGGCGGCGTGTCGGGGCTTGTTACAAAATATGTGCAAATCGACACGGTGATGGCAGAGAACGACAGCTTAAAAAAGCGCGTGTCTGACCTTGAAAAGCAAATGGTGGAATATGATCGCTTAAAGATGGAAAATCAGCAATACAAGGATTTATATAAAATCAACGAGGAAAAGCCCGAATTTCAGTATGCAAAGGGCAGCGTTATCGCGCGCGACGCGATGGAGCAGTTTTCGTCTTTTACATTAGATGTAGGCAGCACGCAGGGCGTGGAGCAGTATGACGTGGTGATTAATTCCGAGGGCAGCTTGGTTGGGCAGGTGCTGGAGGTTGGGCCAAACTGGTGCAAGGTGATTACCATTGTGGACCCAACGCTGAACGCCGCTGCCGTTGTGTCCTCCACGCGCGACACGGGCATTGTGACGGGCGATGCAGAATATGCAAGCATGGGCAAATGCGTAATGACCAATCTTTCGCGCGAAACAATGGCCACAGCAGGAGACCTTGTTACTACAACGGGGCTTGGCGGCGTATTCCCAAAGGATATTATCGTGGGCGCCATCGAGGAGATATTGCCCGAGGTTAGCGGCAAATCTATGGTGGCGGTGATAGAGCCAAATGCCAAAATTGCCACGCTGACAATGGCATTTGTGATTACCGATTATTAAAGCATGCCCCCGCGCATTGCGTGGCATAAAGCGTTTATGCGCAAGCGCACACGGCATGGATAAGTATTGCAAAGGCATGTGAAAAGGAGAAAAGCGATGGCACAGGTGCACGAAGTGCTGCAATGTATGCAAGCGCTGGCGCCAACGGCGCTGGCAGAAGAATGGGATAATGTGGGCCTTTTGGTGGATGCGCAGCGCGCGGGCGATATCTTGCTGACGCTGGATATCACCCATGCCGTGATTGACGATGCTGTAAAAAACGGCTATGCAATCATCGTATCGCATCATCCGGTTATATTTGCGGGGCAAAGCCGTTTAGCCAAAACCGATGTGGTTTATCGGCTAATCGAAAACGGCCTTTCTGCCATTTGCATGCACACCAATTTGGATGCGGCGGATGGCGGCGTAAACGACGCGCTGGCAAACGCGCTTGGCCTATGCGAGGTAAAAAGGCTGAACGCTGCGGGCGCGCGCATGGGCACGCTGCAAAGCCCAATGTGTGCAAGCGCGCTTGCGCAGCTGTGCGCACAGCGCCTTTCGGCCCATGTGCAATATGTGGATGCCGCAAAGCCCATTACCACGCTGGCGTTGCTGGGCGGCGCGGGCAAGGCGTATTTGCAAGATGCGATAAACGCGCACGCAGACGCTTTTTTAACGGGCGAAGCTGGGCATCACACGGCGCTGGAGGCGTTGGAAGCGGGTGTGTCGCTTTTTGTGGCGGGGCATTTTGCCACCGAATATCCGGTGCTTGCGCCGCTGGCAAATAGGCTGACGCAGGCGTTTGCCGATACGCGCGTGTCGGTTAGTGCGGCTGCGCAAAATCCGTTTGCATATGTATAAACACGATGATAGATAATAGCAGGGGCGTGCCCCGAGCGTAAAAGGAGAATCCGATGGCATTAGACGCTGCAACCCTTGCGCTTACCGCAAGGGAACTGGAAGCACAATTGCAGGACGCGAAAATTGATAAAATCTTTGAGCCGACAAAGGACGAGATTTTGCTGGCGATGCGCACGCGCGCGGGCGCACTGCGCCTGTTTATCTCCGCGCGCAGCGGCTCTGCACGCGTGTGCCTTACGCAGGAAAGCTTTGAAAACCCCATGACACCACCGTCGTTTTGCATGCTTTTGCGCAAGCATTTTTCGGGCGGGCGGTTTTTGGGCGTGCGCACCATTGAGGGCGAGCGCATTGTGTTTTTTGATTTTCAGTGCACCAACGAAATGGGCGACAGCGTAAAAAACACGCTGGCCGCCGAATTGATGGGGCGCTATTCCAATTTAGTATTGATTAACGCCGATGGCAAAATCATTGATGCGCTTAAACGTGTGGACTACGAGGACAGCGATGTGCGCCAGCTTTTGCCCGGCATTGCCTACACCTTGCCGCCCATGCCCGAAAAGCCGCTTTTTCTGGCGGCCAGTGCGCCCGGCATCCTTGCGGGCATCGCGCAAATGGATGTGCCGGTGGCAGACGCGCTGATGAAAACCACGGGCGGCGTGGGGCCTGTTGTGTGCCGCGAGGCGGCATACCGCGCGCTGGGCGAAGCGCATGTGCAGGCAAACGAGCTGTCACACGAGCAAAAAGCAGCGCTTGCCAAAGCCATAGAGGACATCAAGGCCGATTACCAAAACGGCGGCACGCCAACGACGGTGGTGCATGCGGATAAAGGGCAAGTGGGGTTCAGCTTTACACCGCTTACGCAATATGGCTATGCCTATTTGCGCCGCA
>JAGPHI010000093.1 GCA_018055565.1 Oscillospiraceae bacterium
CATAGGCTCTGCAATGCGCTAATAACCACACAGTCGTTACTATTGGCCATGTGGCTATGCCACGGCCATTTAAATCAAAAGCGCCCGCCAAAGGCGGATGCGCAATTATACCATATCCTGCGGATATGGTATAATAACTGCATAGTGGTTATTATACCTTGATGTCCCCACTCCCATAGCGCAGGCCTGCAATATGCAAAAAACAATGTTTTACATGCGAAGCTTAAAGATGCCTATCATAGCACTATTTGCAATGGATGCGCCAGCCGCCTTGCAGATAGCGTGTCTTTGTTTTTCCCATTCGGATACAGAAAGGGCGCTTTGAAATGGAAAGCAATTATGTTTTGAAAAACTATATGCTGGAGCTAATAGAACTGGCATTGCCCAAATTTTTGGAGCATTATGAAAAAGAGCACGGCAATGTGCTGTCTACACCGCTGCTGGTTTTGCAAGTGAAGGCCGAGGCACTCAACCGTTTGCCCGCTATGTATGTCACCACCAAAAAAGGTGAAGTATATGGCGAATACAGTATGCGCGTGCTGCAAAAGCAGGCAGATTTAACAAAGGCGCTGTATCAAGCCGCCGAGGTGGTGCTGGGGCAGCAATAGCGCGCTTTTATCCAATGGCACAAGTAGTGTGCCCTATTAAAATGCCAGGAGGCCAAGATGCGTTCCCAAGAAAATGAATTTATCGGTGCAATGTGTGAAATTAAATCGCTATCCAATGATTTGCTGGCGGTTGGTATTATCGGTGTGATGGATGAGCTGGAGGGCACCTTAGATGTTTTGCCGCAAGAGGGCGAAGCGCTGATGACCCTGCCGTACAATAATCCCGTGAAGCTGGTTACCTATTTACCCAAATCGGGCTTTCGCCTGCTTTTGGGGCGGGTATATCTCTCCTCGGGCGCTTTTTTGCGCCTTGTTGATGTTGGCTCAGAGCAAACCAGCGAGCGCAGACAGTATTTCCGGCTGAATGTAGAGCGCAAAGCCGAGCTTTTGGTGCCCAACACAAACGAAAACGAGGAAGCGCAAACCGGCGAGGCAATCGAGGTGGACATTAAGGACGTAAGCCTCGGGGGCATTCGCATTCTTTCAAAACAGGTTTTTGAGCCAAAGGATCAATTTTCGGCGTCCTTTGTACTGCTTGAACGCAAAATCGAGCTGATGTGCGAAGTGTGCCGCGAAATTTTTATGGATTCCACCAAACCCGGAGAACATCAATATGGCTGCCGCTTTATCAATGTGTCGGAGCGCCAGCTGGATCGCCTTTGCGGCGATTTATTTGAATTGCAGCGCATGCAAATCCGCAAAAAAAAGCGGCATTTGGATTAGCCGCAATATCCTGTAACAACGAGTGTTTAGGAGGCTTTACGCAATGGACATGCCCGAAAAAGAATATGCAAAGCAAAATTCTGTTTTCGCTTTAGACATCGGCACGCGCAGCATCATCGGCGTGGTGGGCTACAGCGAAAACGGCCTTTTTCATATAGAGGCACTGGAAGCGATGGAGCATCCCAAGCGCGCTATGCTCGATGGGCAAATCGAGGATATCAATGCGGTGGCGGCCGTTGCCAATATTGTGAAGCTGGCTTTAGAGGAGCGCATTGGCAGAACGCTTAATAAGGTGTGTGTGGCGGCGGCAGGGCGCGCGCTGCGCACGGTGGAGGCTGCCTTTTCGGTGGAGCTGCCTGCGGGCGGCCCCGTTACCGAGGAAACCATTTATGCGCTGGAAATGGGCGCTGTGTCGAAAGCGGCCGATGATATCCGCAGCCGCGCCGAGGGCGAAAGCCTTTTCTGCGTGGGGCATTCTGTAGCGCGCTATTATGTGGACGATTACGCCTATTCCACCATTTTGGATCACAAGGGCAAAACCGCAAAGGCAGAAATTATCGCCACCTTTTTGCCCGCCGAGGTGGTAAACAGCCTGGAAGCCGCCATGAAAAAAATTGGCCTTTCGATTGAGTTTTTAACGCTGGAGCCGATTGCCGCGATGAACGCGGTGATCCCGCCCGAATTGCGTTTATTAAATCTTGCGCTGGTGGATATTGGCGCGGGCACCTCGGACATTGCCGTGTGCGACGGCGGCACGGTGGCGGCCTACACGATGGCCACCGTTGCGGGCGACGAAATTACCGAAGCATTAATTAAACAATATTTGGTGGATTTTGAAACAGCAGAAAAAATGAAATTTGCCATTGCAAAAAACGAAGCGGAAATTGCATTTCGCGATATTTTGGGCTTCGACTATGCATTGCCGCAAGAAGAATTGCTGCAAACCTTGCGCCCTGCGCTGGAAAATTTGGCCGATATTATCAGCGAAAAAATTATTGAGGTGAACGGCAAAGCGCCGTCCGCTGTGTTTTTGGTGGGTGGTGGCGGCAAAACCCCGCTTTTGTGCACGTTGGTGGCAAATCGCCTTTCGCTAGACGAGCGCAAGGTGGCCATTGGCGGTAATAATTTTATGAAAAAGCTGGCGGTTGGGCGCGAGGAAGCCTTTGGGCCCGAATATGCAACGCCGCTGGGCATTGCGCTTACGGCGCTAAGTTCGGGGCAATATAAGGGCTTTGATGTGTTTATCAATGGCGAAAAGCGCCATCTTTTGCGCACAGGCACGCTGGCGATGATGGATGTGCTGCTGCTTTGCGGGTACACCTATAGCGATGTAATGGGCAAAAGCGGGCAAAACCTGCACTTTGCAGTAGACGGCGAGCGCCGCATTTTGCGCGGCGGCCTTTTGCAGCCCGCATCCCTTGCGCTAAACGGCGAAGTGGTGGGCATTTCGGCGCAGGTGCGCTCGGGCGACAGCATTCATATTTTGCCTGCGGTGCAGGGCGAAGATGCACAGCTGCATTTAGGCGATTTATTGCCCGATTATCATAAAATTAGCGTAGAATTTATGGATAAAACGGTTTTTGCTGGCGCGTACGCCGAGGTAAACGGCCACGTGGAGGATGCAGACGTATCGGTGCAAAACGGCGATTCCATTCGCCTTGTGCACATCGCCACATTAGGCGATTTACTAAAGCACATAGGCGCTGGCGAATATGCGCAATATGATATAAACGGGCTTGCCGCTTCGCAGGATATGCCGCTTGGCGATGGCGATTTTATCACGCTGCACGAGGCGCACGAGGCGCAAAGCGCAAGCGCGCAGGATGCTGTGCCATATGCGCCGCAAAGCGATTTTCAAGACGATGCGCTGTTTGAAGCGCCGCTGTTTGCGCCGCAGCTGGGCGCATTGACCGCAGAGGAATTAAGCCACTTGCACAGTGCAGATGCGGCGCTGCCCGCGGATATTGCCGCGCTTTTGGGGCTTGATGTGCAAGAAAGCGCAGTGCAAAATGCAAGCGCCGCGCCGCACAGTGCGCCAGCTGCACAAAAGGATGCGCAGCAACAGGATATTGCATCGGCACAGCAGGATGCCATGCCGCCGTATATCGAAACGCAAAGCCCGATTGCGCTGCAAAACGTGCAGAATACCGAGGAATTTTATGCCATTCCTCGCAAAAAATACGAGCCGGTTTTCCCCTCGTCTGCAAAAGTAGATATGCCGACTGCCACTGCGCAGGATAGCGCACCCGCAGAATCACCATACAATAGAACTGCATATGCGCAGGATAGCGCATCCGCAGAAGCGCCATACAATACGACTGCATACGCGCAGGAAAACGCATTTGCAGAAACACCATACAGTGCACCCGAAGATGCGGCATATCGTGCGCCCACGCCACAGCTTGCGCCCAGCTGGCAGCCGCCAGAGCCGATGTTTTCCCCCGAGCCGCTTTTGATGCAAGAGGCCGATTTGCGCGCCGTTAGCATCACGCTGAACGGGCAGCCACTCACCTTGCCTGCGCGCGAGGGCGGCGTGCCGTACTTGTTTTTGGACATGCTAACGCTTGCGGATATCGACCCTTCAAAGCCGCAAGGCGATATCGAGCTTTTGCTCAATGGGCGTGATGCCTCGTTTTTAGAGCGCATTCATTCGGGCGATTCGGTGCAAATCGCGTGGACAAGGCGAAATACATAAATGTAAACGATAGAATGCAATGTATCGAATGTAGAAATGGCACCGCCTAATTTTTACAGGGTATGCTTTGCATTTTATTGCATTTAGTCTGATGGCCGCGGCAAAGCCGCATGCCATTTCATAAAACAGGTTTACTGCTTTATTCAAAAAAAGGGGGGTCGCTGTGCCAATCAAAAAAAATGATGCGCTGCGTTACATTGCCAATTTAATTGGTCTAGCGGCGCTTTCCTATTTTGCAACATATTATTTTTTGCGATTACCAGCGCAGCTGGTGCTAACGCTGTTTCATAAAAGCGCCACACTGCAAAACCCCATTGCCGTGCCCGAATGGGTGATGGCACTGATCAATTTAGTGCTTACGCAAGCGCCGCTTGCGCTGGCCTGTGCGGTTTTATATTTTGGGCGCATGCCGCATGCGCGCCCACGCCTTTCGTTTGCGCGGCCTCGCGATGCGCGGCTTTGGCTGTTTACGCCTGTTTTTTTGGGTTTTGGGCTTTTGTGCAATATCATCACTACCTTGTTTGCCCGCTTTTTATCACAGGCCACCGCCTACACACCGCCCGCGCCGGGCGCTTTGCCCGATAGTGCGGGGGCGCTGGGCATTTATTTTATTGCGCTTTGCGTGGTGCCCGCCGTGTTGGAAGAGATTTTGGTGCGCGGGCTGATGCAAGGGATGCTGGTGCGGTACGGGCCGTGGTTTGGCATTATTGTGTCGTCGGTGCTGTTTACGCTTTTGCACACCAATATTGTGTCGATGCCGGGCATTTTTGCATTGTCTTTGGTGCTGGGGCTTTGCGCATGGTGCACAGGCTCGATTTTGCCGGGCATGATTTTACATTTTTGCAATAATGTTGTGGCGTTTTTTATCACGCTTACCCAGCAAAAAGCCGATTTTGCGCCCATGCGCGCAATGACGGTGTATTTGATAATTGTGATTACGGTGGCGGCGTTTTTGTGCTTGGCGCTGATTATTACGGGCAAAATCCATCAAAGCATTGCGCCGGTGCCGCATTTTCATGACCCGAAAAATCGGCAAAGCCGTTTTGAACGGCTGGTTACTGCCCCTGTGTTTTTGGGCGCAATGGTTTTTTTAACACTGCGGGCGCTTATGCCGCTGTTTTTTGCGCCAAAATAAAGATAAAGGTTTGGAGCTTAGATGAAAGAAGATATTCGTTTTATGCGCCTTGCACTGGAAGAAGCGCAAAAGGCCGCCGAGGAAGGCGAGG
>JAGPHI010000094.1 GCA_018055565.1 Oscillospiraceae bacterium
CACCTCGATGCCGCGCTTATAGCCCGCGTCGCTTGGCTGCATATGGCCAATGGTTTCCACCCAGCCCTTTATAGAGGTAAGCGGCGTGCGCAGCTCATGCGAAACCGAGGATATAAACTCGTTTTTCATGCGTTCGGATTTATCCAGCTCGCTTGCCATCGTGTTGATGGTATTGCAAAGCGAACCGATTTCGTCGTTATATTTATTTTCGATGCGTATCGCAAGATCGCCCTTTGCAATTTTGGCCGCGCCCCCCTCGATAACGGCAATCGGCCGCACAATGCTGCGGATAAAAAACAGGCCCGACCACACGCTGAACAGCACAATCAACGTTACCAGCGCAAGGCTTAACACCACCACGCCCGCAATGCTTTGCTCCAACAGCGTTAGCGAAGTAACAAAGCGCACCGCCACCACCTCGCCCGCAGCGTCGGGCAATATCGAGGTAATGGCCATCACCTTTTCGCCCGTGGCCGTATGAAACACCTGCTGGCCGATGCCCGATTCGCTTTGCGTTGCCAAAATAAAATCCTGTGGCACAGGCGCATTGATGGGCACAAAGCCCGTGGAGGACGTGGCCACATGCCCTGTATAATCCATGAGCATCAGCTCAAATTTATCCTTTTCGGCAAATTGCTCCACCATGCGGCGCAGCACCACATTGCGGCCGTCCTCTGTTTGCGCGCTGGCCGAAAGCTGCACCGTAAGCGTGTTTACGCGCGCCATAATGGCGCGGCGCGCGCCATCGTAATAATTAACAATGGTAAAATACAAAAACACTGCTTCTGCCACAAGCAAAACGGCAATGGTGATTAAAAGGCTGCCCCTTACCCAGCGCTTGGTAATGCTGTTCACTTGTGCAGCCCCCTTTCGTTTTTGCGCCCTGCGATGCAGAATCCGCCCGTAAAAAGCTTACTAAATAAACGTCAAACTGGCAGCATCAGCCGTTCCAGCGATAGCCATAGCCCCACACCGTCAAGATATGCTTTGGCGCGCTTGCCTCTTCTTCAATTTTCATGCGCAGGCGGCGAATATTTACATCCACAATCTTTACATCGCCAAAATACCCCTCGCCCCATACGCCCTGCAAAATTTGTTCGCGCACCATTGCCACGCCGGAATTGACAAAAAACAGCTCCATAATTTGAAATTCCACTTGCGTAAGCTCAATTTCTTCGCCGTTTTTATACAGCATACGGCTTTTTTGATCCAGCACAAACTGCCCTGAAACAAGGCGGCCATCCGTTTGCTTTTCGGGGGCAAGCCGCTGCACGCGGCGCACCAGCGCGTCAATGCGCGCCAAAAGCTCGCTGATGCTGAAAGGCTTTGTCATATAATCGTCTGCGCCGATGGCAAGGCCTTTGATTTTATCGCTTTCCAAGCTTTTCGCGCTTAACATAATAATGCCAATGCATGCATTGTCGCGGCGAATATTTTCGCAAAGGGAAAAGCCGTTCATCCCCGGCAGCATAATGTCCAGCACTGCCGCATCAAAATCGCCGCCGTTTTCTGCAAAAATGGCCAATGCTTGCTCGGCGCTGGCCGCCTCGCATACCGTGTAATCTGCCATGCGCAAATTTAGCGCGACTACCTCGCGGATGGATTCCTCGTCCTCGACTACTAAAATTTTTCTCATTGCATCATCGCTTCCTTTCGTTGCATTGCAAGCTTGCGCTTTTACTCTAAAACCGTAATGCCGGATAAAACGCTTTTTTTATCATAGCCCGTGCTGCCCTCGCCAAAATACAAAAGCAGCCTGTTTTCGCCAAGTGCCGCGGCGTGAACATACGGGCCGTTTGCCGCTTCACGCGGCACAATGCGCGCGGATAAAAACAAGGTGCCGCCGTCGCGGCTGCGCAATTGCCAATTGCCATTTGGGGTGGCATCGTCCAGCACCGATACCTTTTCCGTCCACCCTTTCGGTAAGCGCACATAATAGCCGTACAGCGCGTCATAAATCCCCTCGCGCTTTAATGGCTCGTCCAAAAGATAATCGTGCCACGACACAAAATAAAAACGGCGCGCGGTGGACAGCGTATTAATTTGCCTGTCGATATGTGGCACCTCTATGGAGCCATCGCCATCCACATCCATGCTTAAAAGCTCGGTTTGAAAGCGGCGCGATAAATCAAACGCATTGCTGTCGATTTGCTTGTCCACCATCGGCCACGCAATCAAGCGGCCGTTTTGCAAAAGCAAAAATTCGCTTGCGAGTGCGCCGGAATCCAAGCGCCCATCGATCACAACGCCCGCGCCGTTTTTGCTCTCGCCCACCGCAAGGTTGACGCATTCTACAAAGCGCTCGTCCAGCGGCAAGGCCTGCACGGTGGTAAGCGCGTTTTCCTCGCGCACAATATGCTGTAAAACCGGTGCCCCCGGAGAAATCAGCAAAAGGCTTTCTGTGCCCGCTTCGTCAAATTGATTCACCAAAAAGCGGCTATAGGCCTGCTCTAAAAGGCTGGTAATCGTGTCGTTTTGATAGGCGTAGGCCGCAAGATATTTATCGGACATCGAGGCGTTTGCATAGCCCACCAGCAAATCCACGCCGCCGCTTTTTGTATCCACGGTTTCCACGCGTTCCACCTCGGTGGACAGGCCCTCCACCTCATACACAACCTCCCAGGCTGCGTTTTCCTGCTCTAAAATTGCCAAATGCACATTTTGCCCTTTGGCAGGCGTGGCATATAAAACAGCCGCCTCGTCCACGCCGTCGCCGTCAAAATCCTGAATTAAAAACGGTGTCATCTCTTCACCGCCGCGCGGATATTTTAATTGCAGCGTTTCGCCCAGATACGCATTTAGCGCCTTTTGCACGGCGCTTTGCTTAGAATCGGGCTGCGGCGCGCGCAAAAAATCCTCCACATTGCGCGTGGTAAGCATGGGTGCCGCGCACGCCGAAAGCAAAAGGCAAAGCCCTGTGCAAAGCCCCGCGCGTAAATACTGTTGTTTTGCCACATGCTCACCCGCCTTTCAAGCTGCGTTTATGCTGATTCTATCAGCCTTACCCATATTATAATATTGTAACACTAAACAAGGTAGATGCCAATACTCATTATTAGAATGCCGCCCACAATGCCAAAAATGGCCCAGCCGCGTTTGCCAAAAGCAAAGCTTTCGGGCAAAAGCTCGCTTGCCGAAACATACAGCATAATACCCGCAATCAGCGCCACAAGCCCGTTTAAAAAGCCGGGTGTCAGCGCGTTTTTAAACGCAAAAAACGCCAGCACAGCGCCAAGCGGCTCGGCCACGCCCGAGGCCAGCGCATACAAGGCGCCTTTTGCCTTGCTGTTTGTGGCATAATATACCGGCACGGCAATGGCGATGCCCTCGGGGATATTATGCATGGCAATGGCCAGCGTTAGCGTAGCGCCAAGACGCGGCGAAGCGTAGCCCGTAAACAGCGTTAAAATGCCCTCGGGCAAATTGTGCAGCACAATGGCCGCCGTGGTAACAATGGCGCTGCGCAAAGCCGCGGCTTTGGGCAGCCCCTCGGCGTGCGCGGCGCAAAGCTCGCTTTCGCCGGGGATGCATTTTTCCAAAAGCATTGCAATCAGCATGCCCATTGCGGCAAGGCTGGCGCTGGCAAAAGCACTTAGCGGCATCGATAGATAGGCCGCATAGGTGTGCACGGTGTGCGGCAGCATATCCGTAAGCGACACCGTCATCATAACCCCCGCCGCAAACCCTAAGGACAGCGAAAGCATTTTTTCGTTTGGCTGTTTGCAAAGCAGCACCACAAGCCCGCCAATGCCCGTAGACAGCCCCGCCAAAGTGGTTAAAATTAGCGCATGCAGCATGAAAGCCCCATCCTTTTTTGAAAATTGGGCTGCTTTGCAAAGGCCGATTTTGTGCCGCTTTGGCGCATCCCGCCCCAAAACCAACCCAAAACGCCCATTGACACGAAGCGCCCTTTCTTCACACTGTATGCGCATGCTGCTTTTAAAATGTGAAATCTTTGCCAAAAGGGCAAAGGCCTTTTGGCAAATGGCTTATGCTTTATCGGGGAACAGCCTATATCATATTGATTAGCATAACGCTTATCCTTTATCGGCGCACATCCTATAACTGATTGCTACTAGCCCATCACGACGCCGGACACCAAAATGTTTTCCACAATCTGCGCCATATCATCGGCCGATTTTGGCATGCCTGTTGCCAGCCACTCCTGCAAAATCCCTGTGCAGCCGGATATAATAAAGGTATACACATATTCCGATTGCCCGCGCTGCGCCTCGCCCATGCGCGAATGCCACTCGCGCATAAATTTTTCGCGCACTGCGTCTTTTACGCGCTCCACAAACGCCATGTCGCCATTGTTGCACAAAAGCACGCGGCACATATCAGCATTGTCTGCCAAAAACCGAAAGATGCTGCGCATAATGGGGCTTGCACCGCCGCCGTGTTTGGGTGCATCCGGCAGGGCAAAGCCCACTAATACCTCTTCAAGCCCCGCTAACATATCCGCTTCAATCTGCTGCAAAAGGCTGTACACATCGGTGTAATGCAGATAAAACGTGCTGCGGTTGATATCGCAGCGCTCGCAAAGCTCCTTTACGTTGATATCCTGTATGCTTTTTTCTCCCATCAACACCACCAGCGCATTGCGCAGCGCAACGCGCGTTTTGCGCACGCGCCGATCCATTGTTTGCTCCATAAATATCCATCCTTTCACGGGCAATTTGCCAAAATACAGTGTGCCGCCTCGCTTTTTTGCCTTGTTCAAAAAACGTTTACATTTCAAATCGACAGATAGGTGCTTATCTGTTTATTTACCCACGCTATTAGACGTTTTGGTGATTGTCAAAACGGCCTTGCTATGATTATAATAGAAAAGCGATATTTAATCAACACTGCGTTTATTATAATACAGGTAGAAGATTATTATAGATTCGCAAACCAATACACGCTTGCAACGAAAGGATACGATAAACCGATGAACGAGCAAAACGGCTTTGTGCATTTTCAAGATGTATGTAAATATTATACGATGGGCGGTGTGCAGATTGCCGCCGCCGACAAAATTAGCTTTGCAATTGAAAAAGGTGAATTTTGCGTAATTGTGGGGCCGTCGGGCGCGGGCAAAACCACGGTTTTAAATATGCTGGGCGGCATGGACACGGCCGACAGCGGCACCATCACGGTGGACGGCACCGTAATTAGCAATTATACACCAAAGCAATTAACGGCCTTTCGCCGCTATGACGTGGGCTTTGTGTTTCAATTTTACAATTTGGTGCAAAATCTGAC
>JAGPHI010000001.1:0-13585 GCA_018055565.1 Oscillospiraceae bacterium
GCTATCTGTTTATTGCGCTCATTACAAGCCTTGTGCGCGAAAAAACCTCGAATCCTGTTTTTATCGGCTTGGCCATGCTGGCGGGGCTTTTGTGCTGCTACACGCTTGGCACCGCATGGTTTATGACTATTACGGGGCTGGATCTTGGCAAAAGCTTGGTGTTTTGCGTGTATCCGTTTATTTTGCCCGATTTTGCAAAAGCCGTATTTGCGTTTGCGCTGTCGAAAGCGCTGCAAAAGCGCGTTGCCGCCTTGCATCGTTAAGTAAGGGGCGCTTAACGCTGCGCTTTGCGCAAACGCGCAGCGGCGTGTAAAACGCATTTTGGGCGGGTTTATGGTTAGCGCTTTGCGTTTAGTTTACAGTTTACTATTGGCGTTTTGCGCGTTATGCTGCAATTTTTGCTTTCGGGCTTTGCCCACTTTGGGGGGCAAACTGCCCAACACAACGCTGCACAGCACCAGTGCGCCGCCAATCAGCGCCGTGCCGGCCATCGTTTCCCCGCACAGCAGCGCCACCCACACGGGGCTGAGCACTGGCTCGATGCAGGTGACAAGGCTTGCGGTGAATGGCGAAGAAAGGCAAACGCCTTTTGCCATAAATATATAGGATATCCCCAGCTGCACAACACCCAGCAGCAAGATGCAAGCCATCGGCTGTAAAGAGAAATCCCGTTCGCACAAAAGGGCGGGCAGGCCGATGATGCCCGCGAGCAATTGCCCAAAAAAGTAGGACGAAAACGCGTCGCCATCTGCGCCGACATTTACCAAAAAAACGCCCGCGTAAGCAGCGCCGCTGGCAAGGCCCAGCGCGTCGCCCAATAGGCTGCCGCCTGTATTGGCGCTGCCCGCCACCAAAAGCGCCAGCCCGCCCAGCACCAGCATTGCTGCGATGCCGCCGCGCACCGTGGGGCGCTTTTTATAAAAAATCCATAGATACAGCATCACAAAAAACGGCGAGGTGTACATCAGCAAAATGGCATTTGCGGCCGTGGTAAGGCGCACGCTAAGTACATACAAATTCATCGTCAGCGCCAGCGAAACGGCGCCCATGACAACGGATGCATTGATGGTAAGCCGATGGCGCAGATATAGCAAAAACAGCCCCGTTACACAGGCTGCCACCAGCCCGCGCCCGCCGTTTACCGCAAGCGGCTGCCACGCGGTAAGGCGAATGCATACGCCGCCAATGCTGCACATCACACCCGCCAGCACAAGATACAACACGCCCTTTACGCTGCGCATAGCGGCCCCCCTTAACTTGTTATATCAGCCGATTACGGCTTTTATAGTATATTTGCCGAAAGCCGAATTTATATCTAAGGAGAACGCTGTATGAGCCATCTTTTTGCTGCTGCCGACATTTTATTGCCAAACGAAACGGTCGATTTAACAAAATGGGCCGCCCTAGCGTGCGACCAGTTTACCAGCGAGCCCGCATATTGGCAGGACGCCGAAGCGCTGGTGCAAAATGCGCCAAGCACGCTTTCAATGGTGCTGCCCGAACTGTATTTAGACGGGGCCGACACGCCCGCGCGCATTGCAAATATCCACAAGGCGATGCAGGATAACCTGCAAAACACGCTTACGCGCACGGTGCACGGCTTTGTGTATGTGGAGCGTAAAACGCCCTGCGGTGTGCGATGCGGATTGGTGGGCACGGTGGATTTAGAGGCCTACAGCTACGAAAAGGGCGCAGCGCCGCTTGTGCGCCCAAGCGAAAACACCGTGGTGGAGCGCATCCCGCCCCGCCTTGCCGTGCGCACAGGTGCAGCGCTTGAAACGCCGCATATTTTAATGCTGCTAGACGATGATGCATGCGCAATTATTGAGCCGCTTGCCTTGCAAAAACAGACGTTTGTGCCCTTGTATGATTTCGATTTGATGCTGGATGGCGGGCATATCAGCGGCTATGGCATCACCGACGCAAAGCTGATTGCCGAGCTGGAAGCGCGCATTGACGCATTGGCAGACCCCGACTATTTTGCCCAAAAATATCCCGGTGCCAATCGCGATAAGCCGATGGCGCTTGCGGTGGGCGATGGCAACCATTCGCTTGCCACCGCAAAGGCGCACTGGGAAGAAATCAAACAAACGCTTTCGCCCGCGCAAAGAGAAAACCATCCCGCGCGGCGCTGCCTTGTGGAGCTGGTGAATATTCACTGCCCCGCCATTGTGATTGAGCCGATTCATCGTGTGCTTTTGGGCACCGACGAAAGCACATTGCTTTTGGCTGCGTGCGATTATTTAGAGGGTGTGGGCGCAACGCTGTGCCCGCCCGAACAAAGCGAGCAGGTGTTTCATGTATTGACCCAGCATTCCGACAGTGTTGCAGGCGTTAAAAACGCGCCCGCGCCGATTGCCGTGGGCACGCTTGAGGGCTTTTTATCGCAGTATCTGGCGCAAAACCCTTGCGTAAAGGTGGATTATATTCACGATGAAGCATCGGTGCACGCGCTGGTGGAAAAAGGGTACCTCGGCATTATCTTGCCGCCGTTTGCCAAAAGCGATGTGTTTCGCGGCGTGGTAATGGGCGGCGTATTGCCAAAGAAAACCTTTTCAATGGGCGCAGCACGGGAAAAACGCTATTATCTGGAATGCCGAAAAATACGATGAAATCTTGTAAGTGTTCACCAAATCGGCTATAATAGGACAAGATAGTAGTTTTTTTGAGAAAGGACTGGCAATAAGATGGCCGTAAAATATACAAAACCGCGCGGGACCGCGGATATCATGCCGCAAGATAGTGGCGTTTGGAACCGTTTGGAGGCCGAGATGCGCCGCATTTGCGGGCTGTATGGCTACCGCGAAATCCGCCTGCCCACGTTTGAAAGCACCGAGGTGTTTGCACGTGGCGTTGGCGACACCACCGACATTGTGGGCAAAGAAATGTACACCTTTTTGGATAAGGGCGATCGCAGCATTACCCTGCGCCCCGAGGGCACCGCAGGTGTGGCGCGCGCCGTGCTGGAAAACGGGCTTTTGGGCACGCAGGCAATGCCATTGAAGATGTATTATCTGCAAAGCTGCTTTCGCTATGAAAAGGCGCAAAAGGGCCGCCTGCGCGAGTTTCATCAGCTGGGCATTGAATGCTTTGGCACCAATAGCCCGCACAGTGATGCCGAGGTAATTGCGGTGGCGCGGGATGTTTTGGAACAAGCGGGCATTCGGCAGTATCGCCTTGAAATCAACTCCATCGGCTGTAAAGCGTGCCGCCCGCAGTATCACGAGGCTCTGCGCGAATATTTTCATGCGTATGAAAGCGATTTGTGCGAAACCTGCCGCGAGCGCCTTGCGCGCAACCCCATGCGCATTTTGGATTGTAAAAACGATGCGTGCAAGCGCATTGCCGAAAAAGCGCCCTTGATGCGCGATTATTTATGCGAGGAATGCACAGAGCATTTTAACGGCGTAAAAGAAGCGCTGGATGCAGCCGACATTGCCTATGTGGTAAACCCCACCATTGTGCGCGGGCTTGATTATTATTCCAACACCGTGTTTGAATTTATCCATACTGCCGTGGGCACACAGGGCACCATTTGCGGTGGCGGGCGGTATAACGGCCTTGTGGACGAATTTGACGGGCCGCACACACCCGCCGTGGGCTTTGGCATGGGGCTTGAGCGCTTGCTGCTTGCGATGGAGGCCGAAACTGTGGCCTTTGGCGAAAACGAAGCCCCCGTGCTGTATCTTGCCAATATTGGCGCAGCAGGCCTGAAAGAGGCCGCACGCCTTGCCGCGTTTTGCCGCAAAAACGGCATTTGGGCCGAATATGATATCGTGGGGCGCGGGTTAAAAGCGCAGATGAAATATGCCGATAAGCTTGGCGCGCGCTTTACGCTTGTGCTTGGCGACGACGAAGTGGCCGCCGGCAAGGCCACCTTGAAAAATATGCGCGAAAAGGAAGAACGCGCCGTCAATTTAGACGAAACGCTTTTGCACGCGCTGCAATAAACGCATAAAAGGATTTTCATAAATAAATAAGGGATGGTTAGTAAAATGGAAACAATGGGCAATCTGCGCCGCACGCAATATTGCGGCACCCTTAGCGCCGTGGATGCAGGGCGCGAAATTACCGTGGCAGGCTCGGTGGCAAAAAGCCGCGACAAGGGCGGCGTGATTTTTGTGGATTTGCGCGATTCCAGCGGCATTTTGCAGTTGATTTTTGACGATAATACCGACCGCGAAGTATTTGAAAAGGCTTCTGCGCTGCGCAGCGAATACATTGTGATTGCAAAGGGCACTGTGCGCGAGCGCTTTGCCAAAACCGATAAAATTGCCACAGGGGATGTGGAGCTTTTTGTTAGCGAGCTGCGCGTTTTAAGCGAGGCAAAAACCACGCCATTTGAGCTGCGCGACGAAATCAATGTGAAAGACGAGCTGCGCTTAAAATATCGCTATCTCGATTTGCGCCGCCCTGCCGCGCACGAGGCCATTGTGCTGCGCAGCCGCATTGCAAAAATTGTGCGCGATTATTATTGCGAAAACAGCTTTTGCGAGATTGAAACGCCGATGCTCATTGGCTCTACGCCCGAGGGCGCGCGCGATTATCTAGTGCCCAGCCGTGTGCAGCCCGGCCGTTTTTACGCGTTGCCGCAATCGCCCCAATTGTACAAACAGCTTTTAATGCTTTCGGGTTTTGACCGCTATTTCCAAATTGCACGATGCTTTCGCGATGAGGATTTACGCGCTGACCGCCAGCCGGAATTTACGCAAATTGATATGGAAATGGCCTTTGTTACCGAAGAAGATATCATGGAGATGAACGAGGGCCTTGTGAAACGCATTTTTAAAGAAGTGCTGAATAAGGACGTGCAAACGCCGTTTTTGCGCATGCCCTATTCGCAGGCGATGGAGCGTTTTGGCTCGGATAAGCCCGACATGCGCTTTGGCATGGAGCTGTGCAATCTGTCTGACGCGGTGCAAAACTGCGAATTTGCAGTGTTTCAAGGCGCGCTTGCCAGCGGCAGTGTGCGCTGCATCAATGCCAAAAATTTGGCCGACCGCTTGACGCGCAAAGAAATTGACAAGCTGGTAGAAGTGGCCAAAACCTATGGCGCAAAGGGCCTTGCCTACACGCGCCTTACCGCCGAGGGCGAAGCCTCCAGCTTTGAAAAGTTTTTAACTGCCGATGAAATTGCAGCCGTGCGCAAAACAGCAAACGCCGAAACAGGCGACGTGCTGCTGGTGGTGGCGGACGCAGATGACGAGGTGGTGTTTGCGGCGCTGGGCGCTTTGCGCTTGCATTTGGCGAAAAAGTTTGAGCTGTTTGACAAAGCCGAATACAATTTCTTATGGGTTACGGATTTTCCGCTGTTTGAATATAGCGCCGAGGACGGCCGCTATATGGCCAAGCATCACCCGTTTACTATGCCAAAGGACGAGGATTTAGACAAGGTGGAAAGCGCCCCCGGCCAATGCCGCGCAAAGGCGTATGACATGATACTCAACGGCTGCGAGCTGGGCGGCGGCTCTATCCGCATCAACAATCCCGCTTTGCAAGCGCGCATGTTTAGCGCACTGGGCTTCACGGCCGAGCGCGCGCAAACCAGCTTTGGCTTTTTGATGGAAGCGTATGAATATGGCGCGCCTCCGCATGGCGGCATGGCCTTTGGGTTTGACCGCTTGGTCATGCTGATGCTGGGCAGCGAGTCTATCCGCGATGTTATCGCGTTTCCAAAGGTGCAAAACGCAAGCGAGCTGATGACCAGCTGCCCGTCTATCGTAGAAGAAAAGCAATTGCGGGAGCTGTGCATTAAACTGGATGTGCAGGAATAAATATATCTTTTATAGCCGCTTTGCGCATAGCAATAGCCTAAATGGCTATGCTACGGATAGAAACGAAAGCGCCCGCTAACGGCGGGTGCGCAAAGAAACGTGGCGCGGCGACAATATACGGCCCGCAGCGCCCTCGGAAAGGAACACAATGAAAAGAACCAGAAAAACGGATTATGCCCTTTGTGTGTGCGCGGCGTTTTTAACGCTTTTGCAATGCGTACTGTTTATTTTTGGGCAAAACGCCGCGCTGGCAGGCAATATCGGCACGCTTTTGTTCGGCGGGGGGCTTTTGCTTTTGGCAGGCAGCGGCAAGGGCCTGTATCGCGGCACTACGCTTGGCGCAGTGATGCTTTTGGTGCTGGGGCTTTTGCCCTCGTTTGGCTTTTTGCTTGCGGCACTGGCATGGCCTGTATTTGCGTTTGGCTATTTTAAAAACGGCAGCGGCAAGCAAAAAACGCTTGCCCTTGTGGTGATGGCGGCAGGCGCAGTGCAGCTGGTGTGCAGCTTTTTGCCGCTGGGGCAGCTTTGGGGCGGCCTTGTGGGCGCAGGCATTGCGCTGTGCCAGCTGGTGTTTGCGGTGGTGCTGTTTCAAGCAGGGGACGATGCCACAAAGCCTTCGCTGCAATAAAGCCGCATCGGAAAGGAAAATAAATTTATGCAGTTTAAAAAGCTTGCAGCGCTGGTTTTATCTTGCTGCGTTTTAGCATCCTGTGCAGGCCGAGGGGCAGGCAGCGATACTACTTCGCCCACACCCTCCGATAGCGTGAAAAACGATTTCACCGCAGTGCCCACACCCGATGCCTCCGCGCCCGCCCATCCGCAGCCGCCCGCCGCAAAAGGCGCATATCAGGCCATGTGGGTAAGCTATTTGGAATGGAAAGCGCTTGATACAACTGGCGAAGCGGCGTTTACGCAAAGCGTGGGTACACTTTTGGATAATTGCAAGGATATCGGGCTAAACCGCGTAATCGTGCAGGTGCGTCCGTTTGCGGACGCTATCTATAAAACCGATAAATTCCCCTGGAGCCATATTATCACGGGCGTGCAGGGCAAAGACCCCGGCTATGACCCGTTTGCCATTTTTGTAAGCGAAGCGCACGCGCGCGGCCTTGCCATTGAAGCATGGTTTAACCCGTATCGCATCCGCCTAAACGGCAAAACGCCCGAAACCCTTGCCGATAACAGCATTGCCACACAGCATCCCGAATGGGTAAAAACCGTGGGCGATGGCATGTATCTAAACCCCGCAAGCGCTGCGGTGCGCGCGTATATCATTGATGGCGTATGCGAAGTGGTGCAAAATTACGACATCGACGGCGTGCAATTTGACGATTATTTTTACCCCACCACAAATGCGGATTTTGACGCAGCAGAATTTGCGGCCGAGGGCAAGGGCAAAACACTGGCCGAATGGCGGCGCGAAAATGTAAACACCCTTGTGAAAGAAACCTATGCCGCCATTAAGGCGCTGCGCCCCGAATTGGTGTTTGGAATTAGTCCGCAGGGTAATAACGATAACAATTATAACGAACAGTATAGCGATGTGCGCCTTTGGCTGCAAACGCCCGGCTATGTGGATTATGTGATGCCGCAGCTGTATTGGGGCTTTGAGTATCTAACAAAATCCGGCCGCACCGATTTTCAGTTTGCAAAGCTGGTGCAGGACTGGAGCGCTTATCCCCGCCATAGCAGCGTCAGCTTACATATCGGCCTCGGCGCGTATCGCATCGGCATAGGCGATGGCGGCGCAAACGACCAAAGCGAATGGCAAAGCGGCGAAAACCTTGCAAAGCAGATAAAACTTTTGCAAAGCGCCGACGGGGTACACGGTTTTTCGCTGTATCGATATGATAATCTGTTTAACGCGGGGGAGTATGCGGCAAAAGCCCAGCAGGAAGCGGCGGCGATTAAAGCGGCGCTTTTGCCCTAAAAGCGGCGAATGGGATTTTGCGCTTGATGAAGAAAGGACGGCTGTAATGAACAAAGGACGTTTAAAACGCGCGGTTTTGCCGATATTGGCGGTGCTGCTTTGCGTAGGGCTTGCCGCATGCGGCAAGGACGAGGTGCAGGAGCCGAGCTCTGTTGTGACAAAGGATAATCAAGTGGCGGTAAGCGCGGGTGGCAATATTGCCCTTCCCGCAGATTTTACAGCGCCGGTTGAGGCCGGCACGATGGGCGCGCAGATAAAGCCCGAGGGCGGAATGGCGGGCGCGTTTACGCTGATACGTAATCGCACAACCGATTATTTTACCCAAAGCGGCACTTTGACGCTGAGCGTAAATGCCTCGATGTTTGTATCCAGCGGCGAGGCGGGCGGCTATGAGCCAAAGGAAACAAAATACCAAGAGGCTTCAGCCGCGCTTTGGAAAAAGGGCGCAAACGCAGCCGAATTTGTAGCCACTGCTTATTTTAAAGCCGATGGCACCACGCAAACGGCCACGTTTACGGGGCTTGACCCCAATGCCGAATATCGGCTGGCCTTTAACTACTCCGATTACGGCACTTACCGCATGACGGGCACGTTTGACTTAGCAGGTGTTACCGCCGCGGCTTCGGCATCTGCAAATGCCAGCAGCACCCCGCCGAAAAAGTAATCGTCTATTTTGTATGCAATTTCCCCGCGTTTTCCGGCAGATATCGTTTGTATGGGCATGTTTAATAAGAGAGGGGCAACCGAATATGGAAAAGTGTTATCAAATTGCAATTGCAGGGTATGGAAATTTGGGTCGCGGCGCCGAGGCCGCCATTGCCGCAAGTGCGGATATGCAACTTGCAGCGGTATTCTCGCGCAGAAGCGATTTACAGCTTGCTACGCCGGGCGTGCCCGTAGTGTCGCCACAGCAAATTGGCGAATGGGAGGGCAAGCTGGACGCAGTGCTTCTTTGCGGCGGCTCTGCCACCGATTTGCCCATGCAGGGGCCGCAGTTTGCCGCGCATTTTAACACAGTAGACAGCTTTGATACCCACGCCAAAATCCCCGAATACTTTGCCGAGATGGATCAAATTGCACGGCAGTCAGGCCATTGCGCGCTGATTTCGATTGGGTGGGACCCGGGGCTTTTCAGCGTGCAGCGCCTTTTGGGCGACGCGGTACTGCCCGCGGGCGAAACCTATACATTTTGGGGCGAGGGCGTAAGCCAGGGGCATTCGGATGCCATTCGCCGTATCGAGGGCGTGGCAGATGCCAAGCAATACACCGTGCCCTGTGCAGCAGCGCTGGACGCAGTGCGCGCGGGCAAAAACCCGCAATTACAAACGCGCGAAAAGCATACGCGCGTGTGCTATGTAGTGGCAAAGGACGGCGCCGATACAGCCGCGATTGAAACCGCCATTCAAACAATGCCCAACTATTTTGCCGATTATGACACCACGGTGCATTTTATTTCGCAAGAAACGCTGAATACCGAGCACAGCGGCATGCGGCATGGCGGCTTTGTGCTGCGCAGCGGCGCTACGGCGCAGGGCGACGCGCATGTGCTGGAATACAGCTTAAAGCTTGGCTCAAACCCCGCGTTTACCGCAAGCGTTTTGGTGGCCTATACGCGCGCGTGCATTCGCATGGCGCAAAAAGGCCAAACGGGCGCCGCCACAGCATTTGACGTGCCACCCGCGCTGTTAAGCCCAAAATCAGGCGAAGAGCTGCGCCGTACATTGTTGTAAAAATACCAAAGGGCTGTGTGAAAAAGGGCGAAAGCTGGTTTCACACAGTCCTTTGCGGCACTATTGCATGCAAAAAATTAACGCTTGTATCCAATGCGATAAGCGGCGCTTTGCGGCTTTTTGCCGAAAGCGCAGGCCAAAATTTTGCAAAGCAAACCGCCGCAGATTTCCCATGAAAGGAATGATTGAAAATGGAACTGTTTAAACGATGGAAATGGGCGCTGATTTTGGCAAGCACAGTATTGCTTGTGCTGGGCTTAACGGCGCTGATTTGGCCATCCGGCATTATGCATATTTTGCCGATGCTCATTGGCCTTGCGCTGGCTTTTGTGGGTGTGTGCGAGCTGGCATACAGCTTTGGCGTGCGCGAATTTGAAAAAAGCGGCGGCATGAAGCTGATTCAAGGCTGCATGAGCCTTGCTGTGGGCCTTGTGTTTTTACTAAAGCGCGATGTGTCGCTGGTGTTTTTGGGGGTGGTGCTGGGGCTGTGGTCCATCATCAGCGCCGCGCTTAAGCTTTCGCTGGCGCTGCGCCAGCGCGCCGTGGGCTATCCGTGGCATGGCACTGCGGTGGAGGCCGCCGTGAAAGCCGTTATCGGCATTTTTATGATGTTTAACCCGTTTGGCGGGCTTGCCGCATGGACAATGGTAATCGGGGTTTTCTTTATTGCCGTGGGCGGCGTTTTATTGGCGTGGGTGATTTATGCGGGGCGACATTTTGACTTTTTCGATTTGTAAAAACGGCCTTTTCGCGGGGTTTGCCACAGTGCATTGCACAGAATGAAAGGAAATTGAAAATGCAAGATTTTTCGTTAAACCGTTTAATTTATGAAAACCCTTTGGCCTGCGCACAGGACATAGAGGGCTTTGTAACAGAGGGCGAGGCCGCCGCTTCTTTTGCGCAGGGGCGCTTGCGGCTGGAATCCACGCTGGATGCTTCGCTGGGGCAAAAATCCAATTTTGTGTTTTGGTGCCCAGTGGATTTTCCGCAAAATTTGCGCATTACATGGGATTTTACCCCCTTGCGCGAGCCGGGGCTTTGTGTGTTTTTCTTTGGGGCAAAGGGGTGCGGCGGCGAGGACATCCTTACAGGCGCGCTTGCGCCGCGCACCGGCGAATACGATTTTTATCATCACGGCGATATCAATGCCTATCACATCTCGTATTTTCGCCGCAGATATCCCGAGGAGCGTGCGTTTCACACCTGCAATTTGCGCAAAAGCTATGGCTTTCATTTGGTGGCGCAAGGGGCAGACCCGATTCCCGATGTGGCCGATTGCGACAAAAGCTATGCGCTTTGCCTTGTGCGCCGCGACAATCACATCGAGTTTTTTGTAAATGGCCTGTCGGTTTTGCAGTATGACGACGACGGCGCGCTGGGCGCGCACATCGGCGGCGGCAAAATCGGCTTTCGGCAGATGGCACCGCTGATAGCGGAATATGCAAACCTAAAGGTATATACCGAGTGATATAAAGATAGTAAACAAAAGCGCGTGCTGCGCCGGATGCATCCGGTGCAGCACGCGCTTTTTATATGGCCGAGGGGGGGTTATTGCAATATCTCCAGCAGATACTCAAAAAACTCTTCGTTTGTGGGCATTGGCCCTTTCGCGGGCACGGCAAAAGCGTTGCCGCTTTCCCATGCGGCGGCAAGCGCTGCGCTGATTTCCTGTTCCACATTTTCGGCGCCAACGCCGTTTTTGCGGCCGATTTCTTCATATAAAGGCTGTAAATCCAAGATTGTGTCCATACCTTTCGCGGTGTATTTATTGTTCCATTTGGCGCGCCAAAAGCGAGGCGGCAATTTGCAAAATTTTCAGCTCGTTGTCGTTTGGGGCAGCGCCCTCAATCGATAAAAGCGCCACGCTGCCGATTAAATCGCCCTGGCACACAATCGGCGCTGCCGCATACGCGGGCGTAGAGGGTGTGTCGCACAATGAAAAAGCCTTATTTTGCGGCGCGGTATATACGCGGCGCGCTTCAAGGTGCTTATCGTAGCTTAAACTCAGCGATGCATTAACCAATTCTTTTTTGCCGGTGTTTGCGCCCACGGCCACCACCACGTCGCGATCCGCCACCGCCACGCAAACGCCCGCCGCTTTATACAGCACCTCGGCGCATTTTTCTGCAAAGGGTGCAAGCTCGCCGATGGGGCTGTATTTTTTAAAAATTACATCGCCCTCTGCATTCACAAAAATTTCAAGCGGGTCACCCACGCGAATCATCTGTGTGCGGCGAATTTCTTTAGGAATAACCACGCGCCCCAAATCGTCAATGCGGCGCACAATGCCTGTTGCTTTCATTACTATTTCCCCTTTTCTGCGATAGTTCTAGCAATAGTATCCGCTTGAAAAGGGAAATATATACAAGGCGATATAGAAAAAGATACCACGTTGCAAGCAGGCCGCCGCGTGCAGCAAGAAACGGCATTTTGCGTATTCGCTTTGCACAGGCACAGCGCATAACCTGCCCATTTGCGATAAACATTGCGCGTTTGGCAATGCATGCAGGGACATATCGTTTACGGCTGCGTATTCGCCGCCTTAAATTTGTTTGGAGAAATGCCGTATTCCTTTTTAAACATGCGAAAAAACGCGGTATAATCCGAAAACCCGCACCGCTCGGCGGCTTCGCGCATCGGCGTGCCCGATAAAATGTAATTTTTTGCATTGATTAACCGCCGCTGTATCACACAGCGGTAAAACGGAACACCGAGATGCTTTTGAAATAAATGCGAAATCGTGGAGGTGCTAACAAAAAAATGCTCGGCCACGGCAGACAGTGTTATGCGGTTTTCCAAGTTTGCATCGATATAATGAAACACCTCGTCTATCAGCTCTGTGCTCGCTGCGGGCGAGCTTGCCTCGGTATCTTGATAATAATAAATGCGCGATATATTTGCCATTAAATCAATTACATTGCTGCGCAAGCACATTTGCCAGCATACGCGGCGCTGCTCGTTTTCTTGCACAAGCACTTGAAAATGCGGATACAAGCTTTGCCAAACCGAGCGCCCTGCCCGAAGCAGATAGCTTCCCTGCTTGCGGCATTGCGCAAAGCAATAGTCCAGCTCGGGAAATTGCTGCACACACTCGCGCCAAAAAGTGGGGTCTATCCAAAGCACAATGCGCGTATACGGCTCGGCGCTGGGCTCGCGCCGAATCGTGCTGTGGCTGATTCCCGGCGGTATCAGCATAATGTCGCCGGCCTCAATTCGATAGCGGCTGCTGTCTAGCATGTATTGCACACAGCCCCCGGTTACAAAAATAATTTCGTAAAACACATGGCTATGCAATGCCATAACATCGCCACCGGTTTGGTCCAATGTGGCGCGCACTTCTACGCATTGCTCCGACATTTTAACTTTGTCCCAAAAATCCGGATGCGCAAGCATTTCGTCTAAAGTACGTTTTTGTATGTTTTGCACAATATAATCCCCGTTTCTTTGTTAGAATATAAAATATAAACAGACTTACTTGCGAGAATTGCAATATTATATGCATAAATTGCAATTTACTTTGCAGTTTTGATAAAGTATGCTTTAAGTATAATAACAGTGACGCTGAAATGCAAGCTAAAAACTGCAAGCAAACGTGCTGTTAAAAAAATTGTAAAAAGAAGGGGATTTTATTATGGCGGCAACTTCAGCGGTAAAGCCAAAAAGCGGTATGAAGCCAAAGCACCTTATTGGATATGCAATGGGTGATATGGGCGGTTGTTTAACCTTTGCACTCATGGGCTCAATGGTTACACGCTACTATACCAATGTTTTGCATGTAAACATGGGTGTATTGGCCATTTTGCTTCTTGTTTGGAACATTTGGGACGCAGTGAACGACCCGATGATGGGCGCAATTATGGATAAAATGTTTGCAAAGCACAAAAACCCAAACGGCAAATTTCGGCCGTGGATTTTGCGCGCAACGCCCCTACTTGCCATTACATCGATTGTTTTTTGGACAGTGCCTACGTTTTTCAGCGGCACAACAATGCTTGTTGTATTATTTTTCTGTAAAATACTATACGAGGGCTGCTACACAATGTTCAACATCCCTATGGGCTCGCTTTTGTCGGCTATGGCGGATACCGACGCACAGCGCGCCTCGCTTTCATCGGCACGCGGCTTCGGCGCGATGGTTGGCAATATTATCC
>JAGPHI010000001.1:13595-17670 GCA_018055565.1 Oscillospiraceae bacterium
GATGATGATTTTGCCGCAGCTTTTAAAGCTGTATGGAGATACCTCGAAAGCGTTTGGCCTCGGCGCCGCAATTTGCGCAGGCATCGGCTTTGTTTTTTGCTTGTTACACTATTTTTGGACACAGGAGCGCAAGGTTCCTGCAAGCACCTCCGAAGCGGAAAAAATCAAGCTTGGAGATATATTCCTTGTTTTCAAGAACAACCGCGCGTTCGTTGCCCTTTGCATACACGGCATTTGCATTTGTTGCATGCAGTATGTGGGCGCAACACTGGGTACATATATGTATGCCGACGTTTTGGGCGATATAGGCATCATGAGCCTCTCAAGCGCAATTTCCATGCCGCTTGGTATCGCCTCACTGATAATAGCACCGTTGCTTGCTAAAAAGTTTGGGCTTGAAAAAACCATTCGCACTTGCCTTTTGCTTGCAAGCGCGCTGTATATGGGGCTATTTATCGCACATTGCACGTTTGCCGTCAGCCCGTGGGTGCATTTAATTTGGAGCGCAATTGCCACAGGGCTTGGCAGTATCTCTATTTACATGCAATGGGGCCTTGTTGCCGAGGTGATCGATTACAACGAAATGATTTCTGGCAAGCGCACAGAGGGCTCTATTTACGGAACATTTAACCTTTCGCGCCGCATTGGCCAAACCGTTGGCAACTCTGCCGCTGTATTGGCGCTTGGATGGATTGGCTATCAGGCAGGCGCCGCAACACAAACTGCAGGCACCATCTTAGGCATCAAAGCTTTATGCGTGCTTGTTCCCGGCGTGTTTATCATCGGCTCTTGGATTGCGTTTAAGTTTGTTTGGAATATCACACCAGAAGTTCGCGCAAAAATGGCAGAGCACAAAGCCTTATCGAAGGCAGAGTAATCATAGTAAAGGCGGTGCGCGGCGATTGTTGCCGCGCACCGCTTGCTTAAAGAATGAAAGGATATGGTATAATGGAGCTGCGCACACGGATTCTTCCCAAAATGCTGAACTGTGAGGTAGAGGAATATTTACAAGAAAACGACCTCATTATTGTACCGGTTGGAACCGTAGAAATGCACGGCGGCCTGCCGCTAGATTGTGAAACAGTAACAAGCGAGGCCTTTGCCTTAAAAATGGCCGAAGAAGCAAATGCCCTTGTGCTTACGGGCTTGCCCTATTTTTATGCGGGCGCAACGGCGTCGGGGCGCGGCACGGTGCAATGCTCTGTGCGCGAGGGGATCGATTATCTTGGTGCAATTGCGCGCAGCCTATTGCGGCAGGGCTTTAAAAGGCAAATTTATATCAGCTTTCACGGCCCCGCCCACATGACATGTAGCCCCATGATTCGCGACTTTTTTGACGAAACGGGCGTGCCCATTTTGTATTTGGACTTGTGCATACAGCTTTTTTCGGCAAAGCAGCTTTTAACTTCGATGCAAAATATCAATTCCATTTTTGTGGGCGCATATCAAATTATGCAAAAATTAGACGAAGTACCGCTTACCACCGAGCATGCGTATGCAAATCCACAAACCGTGGCGCCGTTTAATGATTTATTTGGCATGGCATATCAAAGCGGCGCGGTGGGCTACTGCTTCGGCAGCCCCTGCGACCACGCGCCAACCCCTGTTATCGACAGCATCGAGGCGCGCAGCGCGCTTGCAAACGAGGGCGAGCACATCATAACCGAGCTTGTAAAAAGCATGGATGTGCCGCATTTGGCGCAGCAAATTGCAAAGCTGGCCGCATTTGAAAACGATGTTATGCAGCGATGCCCGTGGATGCCCGCGGCGTGGAATCGGGAGCACAAAAAATAGTGCCACATTGGTAAACGCAGAACATCGCGCGAAAATGATTTTTACGCCTGCTTTTGCGCCGTGCAGGCCGAAGCTGTGCGTTTGGCAAAGACATACAGCATTTGTATCACGCTGCTTTACAAATTCCCACGAAAGGAAAGCATTTTAAATGGAAATTTATCAAATTAAAACGCCCTGCGGAGAGATAAAAGGCACAAGCGGAAAAGACGGCTGCATCGCGTTTAAAGGGATACGATATGCCAATGCTGGCCGCTTTGCATATCCGCAGCAGGTAACGCAATGGGAGGATGTGTATGACGCCACCAGCTTTAAAGCCTGCTGCTATCAGCCGCGCGCGTTTTACGACGAAGCTAAAACAACGGAAAAAGCCTTTTATTATAAAGAATTTAGACAGGGCGAGCAATACGATTACAGTGAAGATTGCTTGTTTTTAAACATTTGGGCGCCCAAAGCAGCAAGCAAGCTTCCCGTTTTGTTTTACATTCACGGCGGCGCATTTCTGGGCGGCTGCGGGCACGAAAAGCATTTTGACGGCTTTGCCTACTGCAAACAAAACGTGATTGTTGTTACCATCAATTACAGGCTTGGCCCGCTTGGCTTTTGTTCTTTGCCAGAGCTTTTAGAGGAAGCGGGGCACACAGGCAACTACGCGCTTTATGACCAGCTGTGCGCCTTGCAATGGGTGCGCGATAATATCGCGGCGTTTGGCGGCGATGCCGAAAATATCACAATTATGGGGCAGTCTGCCGGGGGCATGAGTGTGCAGCAAATGAGCATCTCTCCTTTAACAAAAGGCCTGTTTGCAAAAGCAATTATGCTAAGCGGCGGCGGCGTATCGCCGATGTTTGGAAACCCGATGCAATCCGAAGCAGCCTATCCGTTTTGGCAAAAGCTGTGCAAAAAGCTGGGCGTAAACACCCTTTCGCAATTTCGCGCGGTAACGCCGCAGGCTTTATTTCAAAGCTACAACGAAATTTGCAAGGAAGAGAAAAACCATATGGCCTATTGTGCGCCGGTTATCGACAATGCGTATTTAACCGAAAGCGCGCAAAGCGCGGCAAAGGCGGGCCGTCAGCATGCAGTGCCCTATATGATGGGCTCAACAAGCGAGGATATGGCGCCGCCAATCATTCATAAAATGGCAAAGGGCTGGGCACGCATGCAAAATAGCCAGGGAAAGGCGGATGCGTATACATACTTTTTCTGCCGCCAGCTTCCGGGCGATAAGCGCGGCGCATGGCACTCGGCAGATTTATGGTATGCGTTTGGCACGCTGGCAAACGGATGGCGTCCGTTTACAAAATGGGATTACGAACTATCGGATATCATGGTGCGCTACATTGCCAATTTTGCAAAAAGCGGCAACCCCAATGGCGCTGGCCTGCCGCAGTGGCTGCCCAGCGTAAAAGGGCAAAGCAAGGTTATGCGCTTTGGTGATACGGATGCACACATGGGCGGGGTGAATATGGTAAAGCTTACGAAAACCATGATGGAAAAACCCAATATAGGCGAATAGAAACGCATAAACCACAGGTTCAATCAAAAATTGCATGGCGCTTTTCGCCTTGCGTGCGCAAAAGCGCAGCATCGCCAAAGCAGGATTAGCTTTGGCGTAAACACAGCAAAAAACTTTGCATTCTTGCGTGAATGAACTGCCCGAAATTGCATAAAGGGGCTGTGACGATTTTCGTGTCGTCACAGCCCCTTTGTTGTGCATTTATTAATGTGTTTATCAAACAGATTTGTTTAATTGTTTATTGTTTTGCGCTGTTTCTTGCCGTAGGCCTGTTTTGCATAAAACCTGCACTTTGCTATGGTGCGGGGTGCGTGGCGGTGTTATGCGCGTCTAGCTCGGCTTGAGAGGCAAACGGCACAGCCGGGCTGCAAACATTGCAGATAAAGCTGGGGGGCGGTGCGGGATGTGCAGCACCCGGGTTTGCTTTGTGCGCGTCTAGCTCGGCCTGCGTGTAGGGGCCGGGGGCAGTGCAGCCGGGATGATCACAGGTTTTATCCTTTGGGTCTACTGGGGGATGCGCAGCACCGGGGTTTGCTTTATGCGCGTCCAGCTCGGCCTGCGTGTAGGGGCCGGGGGCTGTGCAGCCGGGATGATCGCAGGTTTTATCCTTTGGGTTTACCGCGGGGTGCGCAGCACCGGGGTTTGCATTATGCGCGTCTAGCTCGGCCTGCGTATAGGGGCCTTTGGCTGTGCAGTTTGCTACATCGCAAAACTTATCTTTTAGAATAGGCTCGGTTACTGTGACAGCGCAGGTTTTAGAGATGC
>JAGPHI010000095.1 GCA_018055565.1 Oscillospiraceae bacterium
CAGTGGGCAGCACGGGCTTATCCACAGGCCCGCATTTGCATTTTGAAATCCACATCAACGGCAAATGTGTAGAGCCCTCTTATGCAATTGTTTTGGATCAATTATGACGGGAAATTATGTGCTGACGCTCGCTTGCTTGGCAAGCGGATTATTGTTTGACCCAAACGGTTTTTTACGCATGGTTTTAGTAAGCTCGCTTTTACATGAAAGCGGGCATGTTTTGGTTTATTGCCTGTTTCGGCATCGCTTGCCGCCGCTACAATTTTGCGCGGGCGGCATTTCTATGGGAGAACTGTATTTATTACCGGCAAAGCAAGAACGGGTTTTGGCGCTTGCAGGGCCACTAGCCAATTTTATTGTTGCGTTTTTTGTTTATTTGTTAATTTTACGCCATGCCGCATATGGCCTATATTTTTTTATGGCTATCAATCTTTGCGTAGGATTTTACAATCTTTTGCCATTTGGCGTTTTAGATGGTGCCAGAATCTTGAAAAGCCTTGTTCCTACATGTAAGGAACATTTACTTTACACAGTACAAAAGTGCTTACTGGCAGTGTTTTTTGTGCTATGTGCAGTTTTGCTTTTTACACAAGAGCTTTCACCATATGGCCGCGTGGCCATCGTGTTAGCGCCGATATATCTTTTGTTTTGTGAGCTTTCGGCAAAATGATGTTGCGGCAAATTGCTTTTATTTGCAAAATCATGTAAAATATATACGTCTTGCCTGAAAAGGCGAAAAACAGTAAGCACGTCTGGTGCCGAAAAGGAATGGTATACAAAATGGATGAACGTTTAAAAGCGGCTCTTGCAATGGTGCAAAAGCCCGGTAGATACACTGGTGGCGAACAAGGCTGTGTAATAAAAAGCAAAGAGGCGCTTGCTTTGCGCTTTGCGTTTTGTTTTCCCGACACCTATGAAGTGGGCATGTCGTTTCTCGGCATGAAAATTTTGTACGAGATATTGAATGCACAGCCCGATATTTGGTGCGAGCGTGTGTTTATGCCGTGGTTAGACATGAAAAAAGAGATGGAATCCCGCGAGATTCCCTTATATGGCATTGAAAGCAAGGATGCCATTTCCGCCTTTGATATCGTGGGCTTTACCTTGCAGTATGAGCTTTCCTATACCAATATTCTCGCGATGCTGGACATGGCACACATCCCGCCTTTATCCGCGCAGCGCGGCGAGGAATGGCCGCTGATTATTGCGGGCGGCCCTTGTGTTTGCAATGCCGAGCCGCTTGCAGATTTTTTTGACGTGATGCTTTTGGGCGAGGGCGAGGAGCAGCTGCTTGCAGTATGCAACGCCGTGATTGCATGCAAAAACGCACATTGCACAAAAACGCAAACATTACAGCGCCTTTGTGAAATAGAGGGCGTTTATGTGCCTGCATTTTACGAGGTGCTTTATCATGAGGATGGCACCATCAAGAGCATTCAAGCCAAAAATGGCGCGCCAAAGCGCGTGCATAAGGCAATTATTAAAGATATGAACACACAGCCCTTACCCACGCATTTTGTGGTGCCGATGATTGGCGCTGTGCACGATCGTGCTTCTATCGAGGTGCTGCGCGGCTGTGTGCGCGGCTGCCGCTTTTGTCAGGCGGGCTTTTTATATCGCCCCATGCGCGAAAGAGATGTAACGCTTTTGAATGAAGCGGGCAGGGCGCTTTGCGATAATACAGGCTATGAAGAAATTTCGCTTACCTCGCTTTCCACCAGCGACCACAGCAATTTAGAGCCGCTTTTAGATGAGCTTTTAAGCTGGACGCCAAACGAGCATGTCAATATTTCGCTGCCGTCCTTGCGCATTGACAATTTTTCGCAAAGCTTATTAAACAAGGTATCAAAGGTGCGCAAAAGCGGCCTTACCTTTGCGCCCGAGGCGGGCACACAGCGCCTGCGCGATGTAATCAATAAAAATGTGACAGATGAAGAAATCGAGCGCACATGCACCATTGCATTTGCTTCGGGCTATACCTCTGTAAAGCTGTATTTTATGCTGGGGCTACCCACCGAAACGCTGGAGGACATTGCGGGCATTGCAGATACGGCACAGCGCATCGTAAATTTGTATTACGACAATCCGGACAAGCCCAAAGGCAAAGGCGTGCAGGTGTCTATTAGTGTGGCGTGCTTTGTGCCAAAGCCCATGACGCCGTTTCAATATGTGCCGCAAGACACGCAGGAAAGCATGGCGCAAAAACAAAAATATCTTTTGCAGTGCGTAAAAAGCCGCAAAATCAGCGTAAGCTATCACGACAGCAAAACCAGCTTTTTGGAGGCGGTTTTTGCAAAAGGGGATAGGCGCTTATCCAAAGCCCTGTTAGAGGCATATCGGCGCGGCTGCTATTTTGACAGCTGGAGCGAGCAATTCCATTTTGATACATGGATGTCGGTGTTTGAAGATTTAGGCATTGACACCGCCTTTTATGCCAATCGCGCCATTTCGTTTGACGAAATTACCCCCTGGAGCCATTTGGACTACGGCGTGGACGAAGCCTTTTTGCAGGGCGAATACCAAAAGGCCATTGCGGCTGCGGTTACCCCGCCGTGCAATCGTCAATGCAGCGGCTGCGGTGCCAATAAAATGATGGGAGGTGCGTGTTTTGATTACCGTTAGAATGTGGTTTACCAAATTAGACGAAGCTGCATATATTTCCCTTTTGGATTTACAGCGCGTGATGGGGCGTGCTTTAAAGCGCGCGCGCATACCGGCGTGGTATTCGCTGGGTTTTAACCCGCATGTTTATCTCACGTTTGCGGCGCCTTTGGCACTCGGGCATGAAAGCATGGTGGAATCTATGGATTTCAAAACCGAGGACGAAAACTTTGATTTTGCAGCGGCAAAAGACGCGCTTGCGGCGTCTATGCCAAATGGGATGCAGGTGCTTTCGCTTGTGCCCGCCGTGATGGCGGCCGATAAAATTGCTTTTGCAGAATACGAAATCTCGTGGAGCGCAGCACACGCGGCATTGATGCAAACTGCGATAGAATCCTATAATGCGCTGGCTGAAGCCCCCGTGCAGAAAAAAACAAAGCGCGGCATGAAAACCATAAACCTGAAAGAGTATGTAAAGGATATGGCCATTACAAGCGGCAAAACAACACTGTTGCTGCCTGCCGGCAATGTGCTCAACATCAATCCCGAGCTGCTGCTGGTGTTCCTGCACGGCCTCGGCGGCGCGCCTTATGAAGAAGCGCGCGTTTTGCGCACCAAGCTTTTAACAAAGGATATGGAAACGTTTCAGTAATCAAAGCCCAATACTTGCAAATTCTTTTATAAAGATATAGCGGTTATCACATCCTATAAAGGAGTGCAGCAATTTCATAGGGCGTGTGTAAGCGCATAAACTGCATCCATGCATCCTAAAAACACATGCAGTATCCGCTGCGCACAAATTTTGCTGCAAAACTGTAAATTGATGCTTGCATTACAATTTAAAATATGATATACTTGTTCGGCAATACGCACGCATTGCATTGGCGGCCTGTGCCCGAAAGGGTGGCTATGTCCATATATGACAATGCGGAGGAAAAAACAAATATTAGGAGGAAATTATTATGGCAGTAGTATCTATGAAGCAGCTTCTCGAGGCAGGCCTACACTTTGGTCACCAAACAAGACGTTGGAACCCCAAAATGGCGCGTTACATTTTCACCGAGCGCAATGGTATTTATATCATTGACTTGCAGAAAACCGTGAAAAAGCTGGACGAGGCTTACAATTTTGTGCGCGAGATTTCCAGCCAGGGCGGCAGCATCCTGTTTGTCGGCACCAAAAAGCAGGCACAGGATTCTGTAAAAGAAGAGGCCGAGCGTTGCGGCATGCACTTTGTGAATGCGCGTTGGCTGGGCGGCATGCTCACCAACTTCCGCACCATTCGTCACCGTATCGACCGCATGGAGCAGCTGAAGAGAATGCGCGAAGACGGCACGTTTGATATGCTTCCGAAAAAAGAAGTTATCAAGCTGGAGCTTGAAATCGAAAAATTAGAGAAATTCTTGGGCGGCGTGAAAGATATGAACAAGCTGCCTAAAGCAATGTTTATTGTGGACCCGCGCAAAGAGCGTATCGCTGTTGCCGAGGCTATCAAGCTGAACATCCCCATTGTGGCGATTGTTGACACCAACTGCGACCCCGATGAAATCGACTATGTCATCCCTGGCAATGACGACGCGATTCGCGCCGTTAAGCTGATTGCGGGCGCAATGGCCGACGCTGTGCTTGAGGGCCGTCAGGGCGAACAAAATGCAGCCGCTGCCGATGTGCAGGAAGCAATTGCTCAATAATTAATATAGAGATAAAAGGGGTAACAAAAATGGCTTTTACAGCTTTAGATGTGAAAAACCTGCGCGAGCGCACAGGCTGCGGCATGATGGACTGCAAAAAAGCGCTTACCGATTCTGACGGCAATATGGAGCAAGCAGTGGAATATCTGCGCGAAAAAGGCCTTGCAGCTGTTGCAAAAAAGGCTGGACGTATTGCTGCCGAGGGCATGGTTTATGCTGTGTCCGATATTGCCAAAAAATTGGGCGTTGTGCTTGAAGTGAATGCCGAAACCGATTTTGTGGCAAAGAACGAGTCTTTCCAAGCGTTTGTGAAAAACGTTGCGAACGTTATTTTGGTTGAAAACCCTGCCGATGTGGATGCGCTGCTTGCTTGCAAAATGGATAATGGCACAGTTGCCGATGCTTTGCAAGAAAAGGTGCTGGTAATTGGCGAAAACATTAAAATTCGTCGCTTTGCGCGTTACGAGGGCGTTTGCGCCGCGTATGTGCATGGCGGCGGCACGCATGGCGTGTTGGTAGAGTTTGATACAAGCGATGCCGTTGCGGCAAAGCCCGAGTTTACAGCTTACGGCAAGGATATCGCTATGCAGATTGCTGCGGCAAACCCCGGCTATCTGTGCGAAGCCGAAGTGCCCGCAGATACCATTGCCAAAGAAAAAGAAATTCTGCTTGCGCAAATTGAAAACGAAGAAAAAGAAAGCGGCAAGTCGAAACCCGAGCAAGTGAAAGCCAAAATGGTAGAAGGCAAGATTGCAAAGTTCTTTAAAGAAAATTGCCTTATTAACCAAATCTTTGTGAAAGACCAAGAAATCACGGTTGCCAAATTCACAGAGAACACTGCCAAAGAGCTTGGCGGCGACATCAAAATCACCAAATTTGTTCGCTTTGAAAAAGGCGAGGGCATTGAAAAGCGTGAAGATGATTTTGCGGCTGAAAT
>JAGPHI010000096.1 GCA_018055565.1 Oscillospiraceae bacterium
AAAGGCAGGGCTTTTTGATTTGTGCGCAGTCCATAAAGGAAAATGCGGTAACGGCATACAACAAAAAAGCACGCTAGACCGTTACGTCCTGCGTGCTTTTGTTTTGGTGAGCCACCGGAGATTCGAACTCCGGACACCCTGATTAAAAGTCAGGTGCTCTGCCGACTGAGCTAGTGGCTCGTATTTGTTTGCTTTGGAAAGTTTTTCGCTGCGCTTTTGAAGCGCTTGATTATTATAGCAGAGGCACCTATAGCTTGTCAACACTTTTTATCGAACTATTCATGTAAACTTTTTGGATTAGGCAAAACTTGTTACAAACTATTTACAACGCACTATATTTTGAGTATCATATATATAATATCACTACTGATAGTGCAGCAATGCATTTTTTTAAACTGAAAGAATTTGGCGTGGTGCATCGTCTAAGCTAAAGGCGGGGTAAAACACCGTTTGTGCACCGCGAAAAAGGAAGAACCGCATGATCAAAAAGTATGCTTGCATTTGCTTGTCGCTTTTTATATTTTCCGCCTTATTCTGCGCTTGCAGTAAAGATGCTGCGGCCTCCTCCCTTGCGGCAAAACCTGTTTTTGCCGAGGACAAGGGCGCGATTGGTGTGCCTTTGCGCAAGGGCTTTAGCCCGCTGACGGGCCTGCCCATTGAGGGCGAGCCAAAACGGCCTTTGGCGGTAATGATAGACAATGTGCGTGTGGCGCTGCCACAGCGCGGCATTGCGGCAGCCGATATTGTATATGAAGTTGTAACCGAAAGCGGCATCACACGCTTGATGGCCATCTTTCCCGATTACGAGGCGATGCCGGAGGTTGGGCCCGTGCGCAGTGCGCGCGACCAGCATTTGCAATTAATTTTGCCGCTGAACACCATGCTTTTGCATGCAGGCTCCTCCACATATGCAACAGACCTTTTGCAAAAATATCGGTATGACAGCACCAGCGCCGTGAACGGCTGTGTGCAATCGGGCGCGCTGCGGCTGGATAATGCGCGCGTAACTGGCACGGCCATTGAGCATTGCTGGTTTTCAGACGCCGCCATGTTTACGGCCACCGCGAAAGCGTGCGGCCTGCAATTAGAGGACAAGATGCTGTTTGCAGCATTTGATTTTGCAAATACGCCGCGTGCGCTGGCAGGGGGCGAAGCAAAGGACGTGCAGGTGCGGTTTTCCAGCTATGCCAGCAGCAGCTTTACGTATGAGGACAAAAGCGGCCGTTATTTAAAATCGCAGTTTTCGGCCCCGCAAATTGACGAAAACACCGGGGAGCAGCTGGGGTTTGACAATTTGCTGATTTTGTTCACCGACATTACCAAATATCCCGACGGAATTTTAGCAAAAGTGGATTATAATTTCGGCGGAGTTGGATATTATTTCAATCAAGGGAGGTATGAGGAAGTACGATGGCTGAAAGGCCACGAAAAAAGCCCCCTGCGCATTGTGAGTGCCGACAAAACGGAAACCAGCGTTACGATAAACCCCGGCACCACTTATGTGGCCTTTGTGGATTTGAGCAAGTATGAATACTTTAAAATTGGCAAAAGCACAGATGCCACGGCCAGTTTGCCGCCCGTAAGCGGCGAAGACGCGATTGAAGCGCCGGACTGAAAACGGCGCGTGATAATAGCATGAATTAAATTGGCGAATCGTCGGCCAAAACGACGATACACACGCATGGGCTTTGCGTTTTTGCGTGTCGGTGTAATGGGAGTATATCATGAAGAAAAGAATATTCGCAGTTTTATTAGCGGCCGCCCTGGCCGTATCGGCGTTTACCGCATGTTCCAAAAAAGGCACAGATAATTCTGCGCCCTCGTTACCCCAAGCGCCCTCATCCTCGGTGCCCGAGGTGCCGCCGGAGCCGCCCTATACGCCAAACCCGTACACCGGCTTTGAAAAAGACGCCACATTCCCCGAGGGCACACGCGCCACGGCAATTATGGTGAACAATATTGCCGCATGCCGCCCGCAGCGCGGCCTTTCGATGGCAAATATTTTGTTTGAAAGCAAGGTAGAGGGCGGTATCACGCGCTTTATGGCTTTGTTTGAAGATTACAAAAACCTGCCGGACGTAGGGCCTGTGCGCAGTGCGCGCGACCAGTTTTTCCGCCTTGCAGTGCCATATCGCCCGCTGTATATCCACGTTGGCCGCAGCGGCATCACGCAAACGTATATGGACCAAGTTGGTTATGACGATATGGATTTAAACGGCGATTCCCGCCCCATTACCTATTGGGACCAAAACCGCCGCAATCAAGGCTATGCACAGGAGCACACAGCCTACACCAATGGCGAAATGATTCAAAAGGCTATTGATAAATACGACTATGATATGAACCGCACCTACGGCGCACCGTTCTTTACCTTTGCACGCTACGACGAAAACAACGGCGTGCGCCCGATGAACGGCGAGGACGCCGTGAAGGTTAGCATTAAGCATTCCGACAGCTACCGCACCTATTTTGATTACAATGACGCGGGGCGCTATATGATGTCGCAATACAGCTCCTCTAAAGGCGCGCGCCACAAAACGGTGGACGAAAACAATGGCGAGCAGCTGGGCTTTGAAAATGTGTTTGTGCTGTTTGCCGATATCACCACCTATCCGTATCCGGGCGGCAACCTTGATAAAAACGGCAACGATAAGGGCGACCCCAACTATCAAAAAGTGGACATGGATTTCGGCGGGGTTGGATACTATTTCAGCCAGGGCAAAATGGAAAAAATCCGCTGGTTTAAAGGCCCCACTGAAAGCAAGCTGCATTTTACCGATTGGGACGAAAACGATTTGATTGTCAACTGCGGCAAAAGCTATATCGGCATTGTAGACCTTGACGAGCACGACCTCGGCTTTAGCTACACAGGCCCCGAGGGCACCATTGAAGAAACCGCGCCCACCTCGACAGGCGGCACGGAAGCAGATGCCGGCTAACACTTGATAAAACCATGCGCATGGCAAAATGCTGTGCGATATCTAAATGAAAGGAGTGGGCACTCGATGAAACGCGCACTGGCGATTTTGCTGTGCATTGCGCTGACAGCCGCGCTTTTAACAGGATGCAGCAAAGACAAAAACCCCACACCCCCCCTATCCATCAGCTCTACTCCGCAGCAGGGCGGGATTAACCCCACTGCACCTATTAAACAGTATGATTACAATCCATTAACAGGCGCCGCAATACCCGAAGGGTATGTGGTGGGCCAGCGGCCTGTGGCCATCATGGTAAACAATGCGCGCCCCGCCTTGCCACAGCGCGGCCTTACCGCCGCGGATGTGGTGTATGAAATGGTTACCGAGGGCGGCGTGACCCGCTTGATGGCTGTGTATTCCGATTATCGTGCCATTCCGCAGGTGGGGCCTGTGCGCTCTGCGCGCGACCAGCATTTGCAGCTTGCCTTGCCGCTAAACGCCATTTTTGTGCATATCGGCAGCAGCATTTATGCAGAAAACCTATTAAACGAATATCGGTATCAAGACGTGGACGGCCGATATCTTGGCACCACAAGCTTTGTGTTTGACACCGCGCGCAGCAAAACCCGCGCACAAGAACATTGCTGGTACACCGACACGGCGCTGATTGCCGCCGGCATGGATAAACAGCAGGTTGCGCCCACTGGCGCCTATGAAAGCCTGTTTGTATTTGCCGACAAGGCAGCGCCCCCGCGCTTGCCCGCAACGGGCGACGCGCCCGACGTGCGCTGGCAGTTTTCGGGCGACAACGAGGTGGAGTTTGTATTCGACGCCGCCAGCGGATTGTATCTAAAAAAGGCATATGGCGAACCGCATATCGACGAAACCACCGGCGCGCAGCTTGCCTTTAACAATGTGCTTTTACTGGTGACGAAGATTGGCCTAAAGCCCGATGGGCAATGCACGCAATTTGATTTTTCTTCCGGCAACGGCTTTTATTTTTACGGTGGAAAATACGAGGAAATCACTTGGAAAAAGGGCCTGCCCGAAGCGCCGATGCGCATATACAGCAAAGACGGCAGCGAGCTGCCGATGAATATCGGCAAAAGCTATATCGGCATCATTGGCGATGGCCAGCTGCCGACGCTGACCATGAACGCGGCGGCCCCTGCCCCAGCCGACCCAAACGCGCCGCCGGTTGACCCAAACGCGCCTCCGGTTGACCCAAACGCGCCTCCGGTTGACCCGAACGTGCCTCCCCCCGCCCCTGCGGCATAAACACAAATAAAACCGCAAGTTTTTTATGCACTGCACCCCAAAAGCCATTCAGTACAGCCTACTGTTTCGCTTTTGGGGTGTAATACATTGATAAACTTGCGGTTTTTTGCCCAATATCGCGGATTTATCAAGAAAGCCCCGCGCACATTGTGCGCGGGGCTTTGCGTATAAACCATGCAGTTTTGCAAATATGCCTAATGCCATTGCGCCTATTGGCGCGTTTCTGCTATGCATGCAAGCCTTTGCGCATATTTGCGAAGATTTGCCCCGCACGCAGGGCTTTGTGCAGCTTACGAATGCTTTGCACAATGCGCTATGCTATTGCACTACATACACATTCACGGTTTTAGCGCCATTGAGCAAAGATTCCTCATAGGATTCGTAAAACAAATCCACAAGCGCATGGCCTGTTTGCAAGGCCGTGCCTGTGTCTGTGGCAATGGCATAGCCATACACAAATTTGCCGTCTGTAGAAACAATATACAAAAGGCTGCCGTAAGGTATCAGCGCCGGATTAACCGCCACAGTGCCCTCGTATAGGCCCAGCCCCGATGCCCCGCGCCCGCGCGAGGCCGAATAACCTGTTGCGCGCCCTGTGTGCACCGCTTTATAGCTAGAGGGAACGCCGTTTGTAATCGTTACACCCTCAGGCCCCGGCAATTTTGAAACTGGCGCGCCCGCGCCATATTTTTTTACAATCGCGTTCACGGGCTTTACAGGCTCCGTTACGCCAATCACCTTGCTGGATTCCTCTACGCCGTCCACCATGCGCTGGCGCGTGGTGGTTTCGCGTATGCCATTACTGCCATTTTGCAGTACCATCGTGCGTTTTTTGTTTCGTGAAAACAAGCTGGTAAGCTCATACTGTGTTTCAAACGGAATCTCTTCGCGCACCACCGTGTCTTGATATTGCACGCGATGCACCACAATGGGCTGCATATCGGGCGAAATTGGCGTGGAGCGCGATGGCTCGGTGTAATCGTGCTGCGTTAAAGTAATACCGCACGCGGTAAGCACATCATCTAC
>JAGPHI010000097.1 GCA_018055565.1 Oscillospiraceae bacterium
TTTGCGGGGCAAAAAGGCCGCATTGGGCTAATCAGCCCGCTTTCGCACAGCTTTTGCAGCGAGTGCAATCGCGTGCGCGTGTCGGCAACGGGCTTTTTGCGCACCTGCCTTGCCTGTGCGCACGGTGTGGATTTGCGCCCAGCGCTTGTATCGGGCATCGGCCTGCAAGACACGATGCAAGCCGCCATCCTTGCAAAGCCCGTTTGCCATCATTTTGGCGATGCGCCCTGCACAGATTTGGCCAGCATGGCGCAAATAGGCGGGTAATGGCAAGCTGGTTTTTATGAAATTAAACGAGTGTTAAACTGTATTTTTTGCGCCGTATAACTGGTGCAATCGGTGCAATTTGCAAGAAAGGAACTTACATCAATATGGGTAACATTATTGCGGTGTGCATTTCAAAAGAGCGTGGCACACAAAAAACCAATGTGCAAAAAGCCGTTTTTCGCGCAGGGTGGGGCATCGAGGGCGATGCGCACGCGGGCGATTGGCACAGGCAGGTAAGCCTTTTATCCTATGATAAAATTGAAGATTTTCGCCGCCGCGGTGCCGAGGTGGGGGATGGCGCGTTTGGCGAAAACCTTGTGGTGCAGGGCATCGATTTTCGCGCCTTGCCCATTGGCACGCTTTTAAGCGCGGGCACGGTGCTTTTGCGCATTACGCAAATTGGCAAAGAGTGTCATCACGGCTGCGAAATATTTCAAAAAATGGGCGATTGCATTATGCCGCGCGAGGGCGTATTTGCCACGGTGGAAGCGGGCGGCACGCTTTGTGTGGGCGACGAAATGCGCCTTTTGCCCGCTGCACCCATGTAAACGCGCAGGGCGTTATCCATGCCTTGCGCAAAAACGAAAGGATGTACAGCATGATGAAAGCAGCAATCTTAACAGCCAGCGACAAGGGCGCGGCAGGCCAGCGCATAGACGAAAGCGGCGCAATACTGCAAAATTTGCTTTTGGCGGCTGGGTATGAAATTTGCGATTATCGCATCGTGCCGGACGATGCCGCCGCCATTTCTGCGGCACTTTGCGCGCAATGCGACACGCTGGGCGCAAACCTAATTTTCACCACGGGCGGCACTGGGTTTTCCCCGCGCGATTGCACGCCCGAAGCCACATTGGCCGTGGCCGAGCGCAATGCGCCGGGCATTGCCGAGGCAATGCGCGCGTATTCGCTTTCCATTACGCCGCGCGCCATGCTCTCGCGCGGGGTGGCTGTGCTGCGCGGAGAATGCCTGATTATCAATTTGCCTGGCAGCGCAAAGGCCGCGCGCGAATGTGCGGAATATGTTTTGCCAGCCCTTTCGCACGGGCTTGCCATTTTATGCGGGCAAGCCGGCGAATGCGGCGGCGCACACGCGTTACAATAAACCGTTTTGCGCGATATTGCTGCATTTACAGAGAAATTTATTATATACAAAGGGGAGTTTTTATATTGAAAACAACATTTCGTATATTGACTTGTATAGCGCTTTGTTTGCTTTTGCCCGCCTGCGGCGCGGCAAAAGCGCCAAAACAAACCGAAATTACCGTGCTGGCCGCCGCCAGCTTAAAAGATGCGCTTACCCAAATTTGCGCGGACTATGAAGCAAAGCACAATGTAACCATCACTGTCAGCTATGGCGCGTCCGGCGCGCTGCAACAGCAGATTATGCAAGGCGCGCCTGCGGATATTTTTATCTCTGCGGGGCAAGCGCAGATGGATGCGCTTTCAAAAGCGCAGCTTTTAACGAAAGCGGGCGCTACGCCGCTTTTGCAAAACCGCCTTGCCTTAATTGTGCCCAAAAACGCTGTAGCGCTTACGGATTTTACAGCTCTGAGCGCGCTTTCCAAAATTGCCGTGGGCGATGCCGCCAGTGTGCCCGCGGGCAAATATGCCGCCGAGGCACTGAAAACGCTTGGCCTTGCAGACACACTTGCACCAAAGCTGGTTTTTGCAAAGGACGTGCGCGAGGTGCTGGCATGGGTGGAAACAGGCAATGCCGATGCGGGCATTGTGTATGAAACCGACGCTTTAATCAGCAAAGATGTGCAGCTTTGCTGCACGTTTCCGCAAGACAGCCATGCGCCGATTGTTTACCCAATGGCCGTGCTGCAAAACGCCAAAGAGGCAAAAGCCGCCGAAGCATTTTGCGCCTATTTGCAAAAAGCGGATGCCGCAAAGGTGTTTATCCAATACGGTTTTACGCCCGCCGCGTAGCACTTTGCCCTATATAACCAATCAAAACCGCGCTTTGCTGCAAAAAGCCGCCTTGCTAAAGCATGCTTTCCTAAAACCCCTGCTTTACTAAACCCCGCTTTGCTGCAAAACATATTTTACGGCTTTTACCCCGCATAAAAGGAGGCCCCGCCTATGGACATGCGCCCGCTTTTCATCTCATTACAAATTGCCATTTTAGCTACCGCACTGTCCTTTGTGCTGGGGCTTTTGGCCGCGCGCCTTGTATACCGCGCGCACGGCGCTTGGCGCTATGCCGCAGACGTGCTGTTCAGCCTGCCGCTGGTGCTACCGCCCACAGTGGTGGGCTTTTATCTGCTGGTGCTCTTTGGCAAAAACGGGCCATTAAGCGCAGCGCTTTCTGCCCTTTCGGCTTCCATCATTTTTACGCCCTGCGCCGCTGTTATAGCGGCCACGGTGGTTTCGTTTCCGTTATTATATCGCGCGGCGCGGGCAGCCTTTGAGCAAGTGGACACGCAAATTCTTGCGGCGGCGCGCACATTGGGCTTTAGCGAATGGAAAATCTTTTTTCGCCTTTTGCTGCCGCTTTCGCGCCCGGGCATTTTGGGCGGATTGGTGCTTGCCTTTGCCCGCGCTTTGGGCGAATTTGGCGCTACCATGATGGTGGCGGGCAATATCCCCGGCAAAACCGAAACAATGCCGCTGGCCATTTATTTTGCCATTGCGGCGGGCGACATGCAAACGGCCGCCGTTTGGGCCGCCGTAATTACACTGGTTAGCGCCTTCGGCCTCGGCGCATTAAACGCCTATGGCGCACGCCGCGCCAAAAAGGGGGCGCGCGTATGAGCCTTTCGGCACATTTTACAAAAGCCGTAGGCGGCTTTACGCTACGTGTGGACATTGAGGAAGAAAGCGGCATTTTAGGCCTTTTGGGGGCATCGGGCGCGGGCAAAAGCATGACGCTTTCGTGCATTGCAGGGCTTGTAGCGCCCACCGATGGCTATATCGCGGTAGACGGCGCGGTATGGTATGATTCCGCGCGCAAAATCAATTTACCCCCGCAAAAGCGGCGCGCGGGGCTTTTGCTGCAAAACGGCGCGCTTTTCCCGAATATGACGCTTTTGCAAAATGTGGGTGCCGGCGTGCGCGATGCAAAAAAACGCGACGCGCTGTGCAAACGCCTGATTGGCCTTTTGCGCCTTAACGGTTTGGAACAGCAATATCCCGCCCAGCTTTCGGGCGGGCAGCAGCAACGTGCGGCACTGGCCAGAACCCTTGCCAGCGAGCCGCGCCTGCTTTTGCTGGACGAGCCTTTTGCCGCGCTGGACGCGCGCCTTGCCGCCGAAATTAGCCAAGACCTTTTGCCGCTTTTGCAAGGCTTTGGCGGCAATGTGGTGTATGTGTCGCATCAATTGGAAGAGCTGTATCAATGTGCCGCGCGCCTTTGTGTTATGCACAAAGGGCATATGGTAGAAAGCGGCGACACAAAAGCCCTGTTTGCCGCGCCAAAAACGATGGAAAGCGCGCGCCTTTTTGGCTGCCGCAATTTTTTGCCGCTGATGCAAAGCGAAAACGGCATTTTTGCAAACGCCCTTTGCAGCCGCCTTGCGCCGCAGGCCGCCAATAGCCAAATGTGCGGCATTTATGAAAGCCGCATCTTTGCCGCGCCGCTTGGCAGCGCGCGCGCAAACGCAACGGTGATGCGCAAAAGCACACTGCCCAACAAAACCATTTTGCAAGCGCAGCTTGCAAGCGGCGAGCAACTTTATCTTACAGCCGCACGTGAATGCGCCTTTGCCGCAGGCGATGCCATCGGCATTGCGTTTAACGATGCGGACTTTTTCTTTTGCAAGCCGTATCAAGCGCACGATGTGTAAAAACGCCCATCCACTCTATTGTAAAAAGGGTTTCTACTCTGCCGCAAAAAGCCTTTCGCGATTACAAATATTTATTTTACGCTGGCGTAAAAAGCCTTTGCCCAAAGCGAAATAGCATTTTCACAGCCGAAATACCGCGATTTTTTAAAAACAAAAAGCCGTATCCAAAAGCAATTGCTTCGGATACGGCTTTTATGCTTTATTGTATGCGGTTTATCCGCATAAGGCGCCGCGCATTACGCGCAGATACCCTTATGCTTTTCGCGGGCTACATGGCTTTTTAACCACAGCCGCGCCGCGCGATAAGCGGCCTTAAATCTTCGCTTTCCATAGCCCATGCAAATTGCAATAGGCATATGCCTCTAGGGGGGTATCGTCTATCAGGCGGAAAGTGGCTTTTGGCTCTGCGCCAACGCATAAGGCTTTGCGCTGGCCGCCGTTTTGCGTATGCAGGTAAATAAACGTAATGTGGTGCTCTGCCAGCATCGGGTGCGCCACGCTGCCGATTTGCACGGTAACGGTGTCGCCCTGCACGCTCACGCTTGGCACGTGCTTTTCCGTTGCTGCCTCCACGCTGTTTGCCACCAGCTCCTCCATTGGCTCGCCGCAGCAAATCATGGGCACGCCGCCATTATCAATCAGGCCAATCAGGTTGCCGCAATGGCTGCATCGGTAAAACTTTTGCTCGTTCATGTAAAATCACATTCCTTTCTTGAGAATTCCGGTTGGCGAACTGCGCGCTACTTTGGCGCGCAAAGCACTAAACCTAGCGTGAAAATACATTTTCCACGCGAATCTCCGTTTGCAATGCAAAGAATAATACTATCCGCGCAAAGCCGTTTTTTACCCAGCCCCGCGCTAAAACCCGCCCGCCGTGCGCGGAAACGGAATTACATCGCGAATATTGGGAATGCCTGTTAAATACATAATTAAGCGCTCAAAGCCGAGGCCATAGCCCGCATGCTGCACGCTGCCAAAACGACGCAAATCGAGATACCATGCATAGTCCTCTTCGCTAAGGCCCATCTGGGCCATGCGCGCTTGCAGCACGTCAAGGCGCTCCTCGCGCTGGCTGCCGCCGATTAATTCGCCCACGCCCGGCACCAGCATATCGGCCGCCGCCACCGTTTTTCCGTCGTCATTCATGCGCATATAAAACGATTT